>JACQGS010000068.1 GCA_016199405.1 Chloroflexota bacterium
AGATTGATGAGCGGATTGCTGACACCGGGCAACACCCGCCCCGCAACCACAAGCGTTTCGCCGGGCAACGCGGTCTCGCGCAGCACGTCGAGATCGACGTAATGATTCAAAAATTCTTGCGCGACGCGAAATTCGCCGTCCTTGGGATTGTACGCGATGCCAATGCCGACGTGCGTATGCTCGGGGCGCAAAATATTCGCGCGATGACCGGGACTATTCATCAGCGATACTTCCGCCTCGCGCACATACCGCGCGAAATCATCCACCGGCACCGGCGCGCCGGTCGAATAACGCTGAAAGTACGAGTACACATTCTCCATATCCAAATCTTTGCCGCCCCACAGCGCGTAACGTAAATCCGGAACCAAGCCCTGCTGATTCCAATGACTTAGGTAACCTGCGGTGGTTAATTCTTCCGCGTGCATTTGCCCCGCCGTACCGGCTAAATCATCCAATTGCACCGGCGCGAGCCCGCCATTTTCCGCGCGGTCGCGATTGATCGCCTCGAGCATCACGCCGCGTAATTTTGCAATGTCCGGCGGTTTAAGCGGACTCGCCGGCGAATCCACGCCCAGCGCGATCGGGACGCGCGTCTGCGCGGCGTTCAGCGGGGGCGATGCAACGACTTGCGGCGGCGACAATGCCGGCGTCGCGCTGGCACTTTCCGGCGCGCGCGCCGCGTTGAAGAGCGGCGAAAAATCTACGTTGTAAAAGATCGCGACGCCAACGATGATGCCCAAGAGCGCGGGCGCGAGCCGATTCGATCCTCTACGCTTTTTTCTTGGCAAGGACAATCACTCCGACCATCGCGACCAACAATAACAGCGATGTAATTTCAAACGGCAAAAGAAAATCGGTGAACAATAATTTTCCAATCGCGTACACGTCGCCGGCGGGAGCAGCCGGCAGAAATCCAAACTTGGCCGGCGCAGGAATCGCGGCGGACGCGACGACGAGGACGAGTTCGAGAATCAGCGCGCCGCCGAAGAGCGCGGCAAACGCGCGCTGAAAACGCAATGCGCCCGCGCCGCTTTCCGGCTCCGGCGCAAGGAGCATAATGACAAAGAGAAACAGAATCAGAATCGCGCCGGCGTAGATCATCACTTGCGCGGCGGCGATGAACGGCGCGTTGAGCAAAACGTACATCGCGGCGAGACAAACGAACACGAGCGCGAGCGCGAGCGCGCTGTGCACCGGATTACGAAGCAGGATAACGCCGAGCGCGGCAGCGACGACGATGGCGGCGAAGATGTAGAAGACGACAATTTCCATTTCGGATTTCGAATATCGGATTTCGGAATATTATGCGCGAATTTGGGATTTGAGGTTTTTGAACTTATCCGCGTTTTCCGCGTTCGTCCGCGTCCTATTTCATTTTCCGCAATTTCGCAGAAACTTCCTTGCAGTGATCCGTCTGATGGCTATAGATGATGACGAGCAAATCCTTCAAGTTTACTTCGCCCGCGAGAGGATGCTCGCCACACAATTCCAATTGCCTGAGACTGACTGTTCCCAGAAATTGTATCATTTCGGCGTGGGTGGCGTCTAATTCTTCGGCAATTTGCTTGAACGTCATATTTTTGCGTTTCGCGACTTGGCGCGCGTTGTATTCATCGTTGCTATAGCCCGCGGGCAGTTTCGGTTCTTCTCCCCGCGCCATGCCCTGCGCGATCCGCAACATGCCGCGATTGGCGCCGGCGAGATGCGCCAGTTCGTCTTTGACCGACCACTGATCGGTGACCTTGGTTTGCGCGGCTTGTGCTTCGGTGACCGATGCCAACGTTCGCGTGAGCACCGTTTGTGCCTCGTTCAATTTGTATGTAATGGATTCGAGTTCTTTCAGCATTGCGCCTCCCTTTATTCGCCACAGAGGACATAGGGAACACAGAGAAAAATACGGAATACGGAATACGAATTACGAATTCTCTCTGCGCCTCTGCGCTCTCTACGGTGAATCATTTCCCAATTACCAACAATACCACCGCCGTTACAAAAATATTCGCGAGCGAAAGCGGGAACAGCACTTTCCAGCCGAGATTCATCAGTTGATCGTAGCGAAAACGCGGCAGCGTGCCGCGCATCCACATGAACACAAAAATGATCAGCGCGATTTTCAGAATTAGCCAGTGCGGACCGGGCGCGATACCCAGCGGACCTTGATAGCCGCCAAGAAACACACACGACGCGATTGCGCTGACGGTGAGAATGTTGACATACTCGGACATGTAAAAGAACGCAAATTTGAGCGATGAGTACTCGGTGTGATAGCCGGCGACGAGTTCCGTTTCGGCTTCCGGCAAATCGAACGGCAGGCGATTCGTTTCCGCGACACTGCAAATAAAGTAAATGATAAAGCCGAGCGGTTGCCACACGACATTCCAAACGCCGGCTTGCTGTTCGACCATCTGCCGCAAACTCAGCGTGCCGCTAATCATTAACACGCCGACGAGCGCGAGCCCGAGCGGAATTTCATAACTGACCAATTGCGCGGTCGACCGCAATGCGCCAAGCAACGAATATTTATTATTCGATCCCCAGCCGCCGAGCACGATGCCGTAAATACCGAGCGATCCAATCGCGAGAAGGTACAACACCGCGATGTTGATATCGGCAATCTGCAAGTCAATTCGCAAATCCCCAATCATTAGCGGCGGACCCAACGGAATGACCGCCCACGCGAGCAGCGCCGTCCCAATCGCGATTCCCGGCGCGATCGTGTACACGATCTTGTCTGCTTGCGCCGGCGCGAAATCTTCTTTGAAGATCATCTTGATCGCATCGGCAATCGGTTGCAGCAAACCGCGCGGACCCACGCGATTCGGACCGATGCGCGATTGGATGCGCGCGACGACCCATCGCTCGACGAGCGTCAGATACGCGAACGCGCCCAACAGCGCGGCGATCATGACAATCGTCTTGATGAGGGTGATAATGATGTTGAGAAGAAGAGGATCGAGGAACACGGAATTTCAGATTACGGATTTCGGATTTCGGATTTTTCACTCTACGCAATACGCTCTACGCCCTACGCAGTCTTTCTATCAACTCATCAATTTTCTCTGGCGTCAAATCCTGCGCGTGCTCTTCATTATCAATCAGCATCACCGGCGCGTGATCGCATCCGCCGAGACACGGCGCCTCGCGCAAAGTAATTTTGCCGTCGGTCGTCGTTGCGCCGGCTTTGCAACCGAGTTTATGCTCGATCTGCTCCAGCATTTCTTCCGCGCCGCGCAACGCGCACGGCAGATCGGTGCAAAACAAAACGACGTGCTTGCCGACCGACTGCAAATCGTACATCGTATAGAAACTTGCGACCGAGCCGACTTGCGTCTCGCTGAGGCAGAAAATTTCTGCGAGTTCCTTGATCGCCTCGCCCGGCAGCCAGCCATACTCGCGCTGCGCGATGTACAGCGCCGGCATCAGCGCCGAGCGTTTGTCCGGATATTTTGCGATCGCTGTTTGAATTTCCGCATGCGCTCTTTCAGATAACATTTATCACCACAGCAGCAAGGAAAGCATGGAGAAATTCTTCGCTTTTCGCTTTTGCCTTTTAGCTTTCGGCTTGTGCTTCAGTCCCACTCAAACCCGCCCTTTTTCCAAATGTACACAAACCCGACGAGCAACGTCAGCGTGAACACGCCCATCTCAATCAATCCAAACCAGCCGAGATCGCGGAACAGGACTGCCCACGGGTAAAAGAAAATAATCTCGATGTCGAACAAAATGAAGAGCACGGCGACGAGGTAATACCGAATCGAAAAGCGCTGGCGCGCGGAGCCAATCGGCGACATGCCGGATTCGTACGGAGCGAGTTTCGCCGGCGTGGGCTTGCGGGGACCGACCAGCCCGGAAACAATCAATCCCGCCGCCGCGAATCCCACGATGACGATCAGCATGATGAGGATGGGGAGATAATCGCTTGGCATGATGAGATGACTCGTGAGTTATATTACAAATGCATAGGCATGTCAAAACAGGTTTGCGTTTGGTACTCGTTCGGTCACGCGCCCAAACAAAAATGCGCGCGGCAAACAGAAGCTTGCCGCGCGCATCTCACGCTGACCGATCTCTGACTAAATTATTTCCTTCGCTCTTCGCAGCACTTGGACTGCCACGCGCGCATCCCGTGGCATTGCTATTCTGTTCTCACGCCCCCGCGCGTTCATCCGCGGGAATTTATTTGCGACGCAACTCTAGCGCGCCCTGTCAATCAGTGTGCGAATGGCGCGCGACAAGTTGCTGTCGAGTCGCCGCAAATAATTCGCATGCGTCTTGTACAGCGTAATCGTATGTCGCTCCAATGGTTCTGGAGTGGATTTGCGCTCCGCGCCGTTGCGCTTGCCGCCGTGAGTGAATTTCACGCGCCCGGCATACGGATTGCGCCGCGCCTTGCGATAGTCAATGTCATAGTGCGGTCGCAGTTCGTAATCATCCAACTTGGGCAAACGTTCGGCGTTGGGATTTACTTTGGACAAAGACTCCTCTTTAGACACGGCTATTTTCTTCATATTCAGAAAAACTAACCCCATGTTTTTTGAGGTTCGCGGCGGCTTTGGCGGCGTTCCACTCAAATTCGACTTCACGCTGCAGCATCGCGTTACTCCACTGTCGCGATTAGATTCTATCACGCTGATTCAAAGATTGCAAACCAACTCGCGCGATCGCGCGATCAAAAAAAACGCGCGCGAGCAGATTGGTACCTACTCCACGCGCGTTCCCAAACTAATCGCGGGCAACAGATAATGGACGCAGGACGAATCACCGTCCATCGCCCATCGTCGCATTTCTACATGCGCATCGAGGGACCCTCTTTCAAAAATTTCTCCGGCGTCTTGTCGAACGCGACCTTGCAGCCGCGCCCGCAGAAATAGTACGTCTCGCCGTTATGCTCGGAGCGCGCGGCTTCCTTGCCTTCGATCACCGTCATGCCACAAACCGGATCGGTATGCGCGTTGCCCGCGCCTTGCGCCGGCTGTCCATGCTGATGTTCCATTTTCATTCTCCTTTTTTGAATTTGTCCGCGTCCGATTACCAAACGAACGGAATCAACCGCTTGGTTTTCTTTTGATATTCGCGATAAGCATCGCCGAAATGTTCGATCAGGACATTTTCCTCCCATGCGATTCGAATTGCAAAGCCCCCGCCGACCAAGCCAATCATCGCGAGCAAACCGAGTCCACTGTTCAGAATGAGCGGCATGCCCAATAGAATCAGCCCAAAACCGGTGTAACTCGGATGCCGAATGTAGCGATACAATCCTTCTTGCACGATGCGATGATCGCCTTGCACCTTGAGTTCATAGCTGAAAAACTTGCCGAGCGTGCGAATCGCGGCATAGCGCGTTGCTAAACCCAAAACGCAAAGCGCGAAACCCAACGCCGCGAGCCAATCCGCGCGCGGCAGACCCCCGATCGGATTCCTGTACTCCCATACCGAAACCGAAATCCCGCTCATCACACCAAAGAGCGCGAGCAACACCCAGCCGACATCGAACGATTTGCGCGCGAATTGTTCCGGCTTGAGCGACGATTCAAGTACCGCCCACGACAGACCGACCAGCGCAAAGACTTGGATGCGTGGCTCGGATAGAATCTGAATGCCGCCGCCTGCCGCAATCGGCAACGCCGCGACGACAAAGTACAAAGCGAAATTGAAAAGGCGAATCAACATGGGAGGTTTTTCTCTGCGCCCTCTGCGCCTCTGCGGTTTTTTGCATCGTTCGCGCGTCGCACCGCGTCCTTCAGCATCTCTCTCGTCGGCATCCCACGCAATCCGTCCGGCGTGCGATAGACGCGGCATTGCAGAGCATACTGCGTTTGCGCCGGCAACGCGAATGGATCAACGCCATTCAAGCGAATCGTCGGCGAGCCGAGAAATTTCTGCGCGCGCGCGTCGGCATCGTCAACAACCTGCACCATTTCGACCGCCGCCGCGATAGTTTCTGCGCGCAGAACCTCGCGCAATAGATCCGCCGCGCGTTGGTAATTCGGACAGTCGGAGAACCATAGGATTTCGATTTTCATTTTGTTTTTGTAGGGGCAGGGCTTGCCCCTGCCCTATGCGGGCAACCGCGAGGGTTGCCCCTACGCGTCACACGCGAAAATTTTTCAACCGCAGCGAATTCGTCAGGTTGAAAGTCATGCTGTGCATAACAATTCTTCCTAATCTACTTTAGTCTGTTCAATATCACTTTCATCTGATCAATCTGTGATTGTTGGCTCGAGAGAATATCTTTGCACAATTCCTTGACTTCGGGGTCTTGGATGGAAGCGCGTTCACACATGAGAAGCGCCGATGCATGATGTGGAATCATCGACTTTAGAAATTGTTCATCCGAAATCGCGGTTTGTTGCCGGATCAAGAGAAAAAACGCAATCAAGGCAATGGCGCTACCGGCGATAATTACAACGTTAAGCTTCTGATTGTGGTACATGGCGCGCATCAGAGCCAGCTCGATTACTACCATCGCCGCTGTCATCAGGCCAGCCATATAGAACTGGTTGAAATTCGGAAAAATATTGGCGAGGGAATTCACCATCGCATACATGAGCGCGTACATTGAGATAAAGGACAGCACTGCCATGATGAGCAGGTGATAATAGTGTTGGTTGCCGTGTTCTTTATTCATTGCTGCATCCCTCCTCTAACCAGAATGAGTTATTTCGCCGAACGGAAATTACGCAATCGCAGAGAGTTGGTGACGACAAACACGGACGAAAACGCCATCGCCGCCGCCGCGATCACCGGATTCAACAACAAGCCAAAGAACGGATACAGCGCGCCGGCGGCGACCGGAATGCCGACGATGTTGTAAAAGAACGCCCAAAAGTAATTGCCGTAAATCGTTCGCATCGTCGCACGCGAAAGTTTCATCGCCGCGACGACGCCGCGCAAATCGCCGCGCATCAGCGTAATATCCGCGGCTTCCATAGCGACATCCGTGCCCGTGCCGATCGCAATGCCGACATCCGCCGCCGCGAGCGCGGGCGCGTCGTTGATGCCATCGCCGACCATCGCGACGATTTTGCCTTGTTGTTGGAGTTCGCGCACCTTGTCCGCTTTTTGATGCGGCAACACTTGTGCGAAAACCTTTTCGATGCCGACCTGCTGTGCGATTGCCTGCGCCGC
>JACQGS010000063.1 GCA_016199405.1 Chloroflexota bacterium
GCCAAACCGATCGCGCAAATCCAAAAAGATGAGACCGCCGTGATCGCGGCGGTGATGCACCCAGCCGGCGAGCGTCACGCTTTTGCCGATATGGTCGGGGCGCAATTCACCGCAGGTGTGTGATATGAGCATTCTTTCCTCAATGTCATTGCGAGCCGCGATGTTTGCGGCGAAGCCGCCGAAGGCGTCCAAATTGACGCGCGGAGATTGCTTCGCTTCGCTCGCAATGACGTATTGAAATCAAAACTGAAACGGCGGCGTGGTGCCGACGAACAATCGCCACAATCCGCCAATCGGCGGATAGAGAATCTGCGCGAGAATGTTGGTTCCGAAAAAGCGGTCCATCAAAATCAGTCCCAACACGAGAAAGATGCCAAAGATTTCAACGCGCGCGACCAGAAAGTAAACCCGCGTCGGCAATAAAATCTGCCACAAGCGCGAACCGTCGAGCGGCGCGAGGGGGATGAGATTAAAGACCGCCAGCGCGAGACTGAGCCACTCGATCCACAAAACTAGTGGACCGATGCCAACGTAAAACGGCTGCAGGTCGAAGGGTAGCGCATCGAGCGGAACGCGAATGTTGCTGTACAACGGCAAAAGCTTGAGGCGCAGTGGAACGCTGAACACTAACGCGAGCAATAGATTCGAAATCGGTCCGGCAATTGCGACGAGCGCCATTCCAATCTTGGGACCAAATTTCAATTTCTCTGCATCAATTCGCACCGGCTTGCCCCAGCCCAATCCAAGCAAAAGAATCATCAACACACCCGTCGTTTCCAAATGCGCGAACGGATTGAGCGAGAGCCGCCCCATCGATTTGGGCGTAGGATCACCGAGCGCGGTGGCGACGAGCGCGTGGCTGGCTTCGTGAATCGTCAGCACAAAGAGCAGCGCGAGTAAAATGTAAACAATATCAAATCCTAAACCGGCGAAAAGCATTTCAACTCCTCTTTCACGGAAACACCGCGCCTTGCGTCAAGCCGTGCTGCGTATCTTTGTCGTACTGAACATTGACGCGGTCAATCGCCTCAAAATCGCGGTTGTACAAATCGCGCAGTTGCGCTTGGATAATGTCGCAGTTCGGCGCGGGCGGAAAATTGCCGAGATCGCGCTGATAATCGCGCGCGCCTTGCAATGCCAGTGTCGCGTGTCCTTTTTCGTGTATACTCGTATTGCGAATAAAATTATTCCAACGCGTCAGAATATCCGGCGCAAGCCCCGTCGTTGTTTTCATCGCTGGCAGAGTGATCGTGATCGCGATCGAAACGGTCCCGCGATCCACCTCACAGCCGCGCGCGGTCGGTTTCCAAAACCATTGCCCCTGAATATTCCAATTCGTGCGCGCGTAATAACGCGTGCCGGACTCGTGCGGATCCGTGAGCGCATTCGTTTCTAACGAGTTGCTGATTTCATTGAGCGTCTTGCCGACGACCGTGTACGTGATGACTGCGACGTTGCTTTCAAAATCAATCGGATAGATTTGCGATGGCGCAGTTGGCTTGGTAACGACAATCGAATAGGGATCATTCGGATTCGCCGTTGCCGTTGCGCGGGGCGGTAGCGTTCGCGTAACTGCGCGTGAGGTCGGCGTCTGAGTCGCGGTGCGCGGCGGCGGAACGACGCGCGTAAGCGTCGCTTGTGGCGTTGCAATTGCCGTCGCGATGACGCGCGTCCGCGTTGTGGTCGCGGTAAATGTCGGCGTTGGCAAAAATGCGAGCACATCCGCTTGATCGCCCAAAATCAAACCAACGACAACCGCCGTTCCAATCAGTTGCGCACAACAGCACACCGCGAGTACGCCGACGATGAGCGGCAAAATGCGCGATGAATTCTGGCTCAATCCGCGGACTCCGTCGCGATAATCTGCCCGTCGCGCATTCGCACGATCTTCTGCGCCGCGCGCGCGAGCGCGTCGTCATGCGTAACCAGCACGACCGTCTTGCCGCCGCGATGCAAATCGTTCAGCAAATCCAAAATGCGCTGACCATTTTCAGAATCCAAATTGCCGGTCGGCTCATCCGCCAGCAGAATCGGCGGATCGTTCGCGAGCGCGCGCGCAATCGCGACGCGCTGCTGTTCGCCCCCGGATAATTCCGAAGGCAGTTGCGTTGCGCGTTCCGCCAAGCCAACGCGCTCGAGCGCGTCCGCCGCGCGTTCGCGCTGATGATTCGGAAATGAATGGCGCAGTTCGAGCGGCAGCATGACGTTTTCCAGCGCGGTCAGCGTCGGCAAGAGTTGGAAAAATTGAAATACGATGCCAATCGTTTCGCCGCGCCAGATTGCGAGTTCGTTTTCGCTTTGCGTATTGATGGGCAAGTCCGCCACATAAACCATGCCTTCATCCGGCTTGTCAATCCCGCCGATCAAATTCAACAGCGTTGACTTGCCGCTGCCCGACGGTCCGACCAGCGCGACAAATTCGCCGGCGCGAATATCGAGCGACACGCCGCGCAATGCAAACAAACTCCGCGCGCCGACGGCGTATTGTCGCGTCACATTTTCAAGTCGAATCAAGGCGTCTTGATTGGGCATAAGAATGCAAGTATAATCGGGGTGAATTTTAGATTTACGATTGCCGATTTTCGATTGCAATTCCGCAAATCGAAAATCGCAAATTGGCAATCGAAAATTTCCTGATGCATCAATTTATTTTACCCGATTTCTCCGGTCCGCTCGATCTGCTTCTGCAATTGATCGAGCGCGAAGAAAAGGATATTACGCAAGTGTCGCTCGCGGCAGTCGCGGATCAATACCTCAATCTGATCAGCGCGCCCGGCACTGTCGAACTGTCGCAACTCGCGGATTATCTCGTCATCGCCGCGCGGCTGGTGCTGATCAAATCGCGCTTGCTGTTGCCCCAGCCCGAAAAAATCGGCGACGCGGAAGAAGATGTCGGCGAAGATTTGGCGCGGCAGTTGCGCGAGTACAAAATGTTCAAGCAGTCCGCCGCGTATTTGCGCGAGCGCGCGCAGTTGAATCTACACGCGTACCCGCGCTTTGCGCCGCCGCCGCGCCCGCAGCCAACCGAATGGCGCATCGAAGGCGTCAGCGCGCAAGATCTGATGGACGCGTTGCAAAATTCCTTGCGCCTGCGCCCCGAACTGCCGCAAGGCACGCTCAATGTGCCGCTCTCCGTTTCAATTGACCACAAGATTCAGCACATCGCGTCGCTGACGGTTCGCCGCGCGCGGGTGCGCTTTAGCCGCTTGATCGAAGCCGCCGCGACGCGCGTCGAAGTGATAGTCACGTTTCTCGCCGTGCTCGAAATGATCAAACGGATGCAAATTCGCGTGGAGCAAGAACGGCTCTTCGGCGAAATAGTTTTAGTGCGCCGCGCCGACGCGCCGCAATTAGAAATTTCTCGCGAAGAACTTGAGGCGGATTATACCACATAAATTTTTGGGGCGACCATTGCGGTCGCCCCTTTTCTCTTCAAAACGCATACCTCAGAGCCAATTCTCAATTGTCAAACCAAGCATCCTCCAAAAGTGCTTGGTCGCTGTCGAGAATCTTCACCACTTGATCTCCGCGCGCGCGCCTTGCTTTTCGCGGTTCGCATAAAGTTGCTCAGTCAAGGCCACGAGGTCGCTCGCATCGCGCCATAAACCGAAAGCCGCCATTGCAGGATGTAATTTGCGTATTTTGATTTCATTTAGCAATTCACGGTGTTGCCCAAGAGCGCGCGCGGATCGGATTACCGCGGGCGTGTGCCTTGCGAGTCGTTTCAAATCCGCAGTTATTTTTGTCATTCGGACTTGCCTCCAAGTAGATCGGATTATATCAGACATTGGAAAGACCCGAAGAGTTTCCGAAAATCCTTCGAGATTCGCGTTCACTCGCTCCCGCCATTTCCAACTGCCGCCGCACCAACTTCACCAATGCTTCGTACTTCGTACATCGCGTCATGTTTCCTTTGTCTCATGTCAGATTTGGGTGCGAACGAGTGGCGCGACCCATTCCTTGTGGGGTTTAGGAAAGACCGGCTCTAAATCTTTGAACCCAGCAAGCGCCAAAATCATGTAGCCGCAAAATCGGCTCAGGAAGATTCTGTCATCCAAGGATATGGCAAGTTGTTCATCTGACAAAGCACCTCGCTCGGTGTAAAGCCAATCAGGATGAGCATTACGATGGCGCAGACGTTTGCGAGCTTGCAATACCTTTTCGCACGCGTTGGACCATTTGTCGGAAAGGAAGTTTTGTCGAAACTGATTCACGCTTTTGTTGATGTCCCAAGTGTCATACTCGCCAGCACGAAATGGCTCGCGGTCAATGGTTCGCAACGCCGCATCAACAACTGTCGAAATCAGGAATTCGTTCCCCTGCAGGGTCTTTTGCCTCGCTGCCTCTGCCATTTGCTCAAAGATGGCGCGGCAGATTCTAGCGTTTGGCTCCTCGCGTGCAAGGAACTCGCTCAGCCTGATGAAGACATCTTTATTCAGAAAATCTTGGTCAAAGAGCCGGAAAAGTCCTAAGGAATGTACTCCCCGCGGCTTATTCATCTCTTCCAGCATTTGAGCGCCGCGAAATAATTGCCGCTGTAATAGTTCAACGGTCTCGCCGATGAGCATGGAAAGCGCGTTTTGTGCTGCTTGGGGCCATCTCCACGCGAATGAACGATCATAATGCAATGCAGAGAGACTCCAATGCAGTTCAAGATGATTATCATCAGTCATGCGTCCGATGACACTTGTCTTTGGAGCATCTTCGTAAACAATCCCTGCCATAGAATATCGCTCAGCAATTTTCTTGTCGTTGATTCGGGTTTCCGTGTGAACGGAGTCGGGAAGTAACGGTCCGCCTTCAATCTTATAAAGTGCACTCCCGCTCCAATTTGGAAACGCACTATCTTTTTCCATCCGACTTGAAAAGATTACGCGACCTAAGCCAATTGAAAGCCGTTGTTGATCTATCAGCTCCAAAGAGTCGTGCAAAAGCGCGTTGGGTGCAATTGCCCAGTTATCACCCAGCGGCTTCATGCGAATCGTCACGAATTCGCTTGGAGGGATGATGCCAGCCCTGCCGATCTCGATCCGCTTGGGCAAAGGCGCGCCGCTTCTCTCCAAGAAAGCGCCCAAATGAAAACCGCTCTCTGGCTTCCAAGTTAATAAACCACGCCCTTGGTATCGTCCGCCAAGGTAATCGAACCAGACTCGTTGCAGGACAAATTCGCCAGGCTTTAGATAATCAATCACTGTTTTTCCTTCCAGAAATGCCGCGCTTTTTCTTTGTTGGTCGGGCAGATTCTTCCGCCTTATTCAATCCTTTCAGTTCAATCGGAGGAGTGCCATGTAAAGATTGATAACGTCCAAGGATTTTTCTTTGTGCCAAAGTTTCCCCTGAGAAAACGGAACACGCCCGCCCAGTCCATCAAACCCGAGCGGGCGTTTCGATTCATCGTGCCCGCATTGGCACCTGGGGAATGTCCTCAATCAACTCACCGAAACTTGTCTCGATTATACATTCCCCTCGCGTAATTTGCAATCACATTTCTCTGGCGACTGTTTACTGCCCACTGTTCACTGTTCACTGCTCTTCACTCCACCGTCACACTCTTCGCCAAATTGCGCGGCTGATCCACATCGCAGCCGCGTTTCAGCGCGACATAGTACGCCAAGAGTTGCAACGGCACGACGGCAACGACCGGCGCGAATTCTTCCGCGACGCGCGGCAGATAAATTACATCCTGCGCGAGTTGAGCGATGTGCTGAGCGCCAGTCGAAGCATCGCCTTCGGTCGTGAGCGCGATCACCGGCGCGGAACGCGCGCGCACCTCTTGAATGTTGCTCACCACTTTATCCAGCGCCGCGCTGTGCGTCGCAATCGCGATCACCGGAATTTCCGGGTCGAGCATCGCGATCGGTCCGTGCTTCAATTCGCCGGCAGGATAGCCCTCCGCGTGCAAGTAACTGATCTCTTTGAGTTTCAGCGCGCCTTCGAGCGCGGTCGGATAGCCAAAGCCGCGCCCAAAGAAAAAGATACTGCGCCGCGTCCAAATTTTTTCCGCAAGCGCGCGCATCTGATGATCCAAGCCCATCGCGGCTTCCACGCGATCCGGCAATTCCGCCATCTGCCGCGCGATTTCCGCGACGCGCGCGGCATCGAGCGTCCCGCGCCGCTGCGCCCAATCCAGCGCGATCAGTTCAAGCAACAATGCTTGCGCGGAAAAAGTTTTCGACGCGACGACGCCGATTTCGGGACCGACGTGCAAATTGACGACCGCCGTCGCGCCGCGCGTGATCGAACTGCCGATCGTGTTCGTCAGCGCGAGCGTTTGCGCGCCGGCAGATTTCGCGAGCCGCATGCTCGCGAGCGTATCCGCCGTTTCGCCGGATTGCGTGATGAGAATCGCGAGCGTCCGGTCGTCAATCACCGGCGATGCGTAGCGAAATTCGGACGCGATGATCGCTTCTGCCGGCACGCGCACCCATTCTTCGATCACGCGTTTGCCGATCAAGCCCGCGTTGAACGATGACCCGCACGCGAGCAACAGCACGCGGTTCACGCGCGCGAGATCAAGCGCGTCGAGTTCATCGAGATGCGCGCCGCGTTCATCCACACGCCCACGCAAAGCATTCGCGAGCGCGGCGGGCTGTTCGTGTATTTCTTTCAAAAAGAAATGCGGATAGCCGCCCTTCTCCGCCGCTTGCACGTCCCAATTCACCTCAAACGGCTCGCGCTCGACTTCAACGCCATCGAGCGTGTAGAGATGCACCGCCTCGCGCGTCAGCGCGGCAATTTCGCCGTCTTCGATCAGCAGAACGCGTTTCGTATGCGGCAAGAGCGCCGGGATGTCGGACGCGATAAAATTTTCGCCGTCGCCGATGCCGACGATCAGCGGCGAAAAATGCCGCGCGCCGATCAGTAATTCCGGATTTTGCAAATCGATCACGCCGATGCCGTACGTCCCGCGCACTTTTTTCAACGCGCGCTGGACCGCAGAGGTCAGCGCGAGCGCTTGCCCCTTCTCCCTTTGAGGAAGAGGGCTGGGGTGAGGGTTAGTATCGCCCCTCACCTGTCCTCTCCCCTGCGGGGAGAGGGCTTGAAGTTCCTCCTCAATCAAATGCGCGAGCACTTCGGTATCCGTCTCCGTCGCAAACTTGTGTCCTTGCGCGCGCAAATCCTCGCGCAGTTCCGCGTAATTCTCAATGATGCCGTTATGCACGACCGCGATTCTGCCGGCACAATCGGTGTGCGGATGCGCGTTCGTATCGTTCGGCGCGCCGTGCGTCGCCCAACGCGTATGCCCGAGTCCGAGCGTGCCGCGCGGCGCGCTGCCGTTGAGATTGTCAACGAGTTTTTGGAGTTTGCCTTCGTTCTTGCGAATCGCGATGATGCCGTCGGCTTGCAAGATCGCAATGCCGGCAGAGTCGTAGCCGCGATATTCCAGCCGGCGCAAACCGTCGAGCAAAATCGGCGTCGCGTCGCGCGGACCGGTATAGCCCACAATGCCACACATGGGAAACCCTCCTGAGGAATTTTAGATTTCGGATTTGCGATTTCGGATTTCACGCGCAGAAAAGCCGCGTTCCGAAATCCGCAATCCGAATTTGATCTGCCAACCTCGCGCGTTCTTGTCCCGCCGATTGCTCGCCGGATTTGCTCGCGCGATTTTTGTTTGGAGGGGAAACTGGCGAATCGCCGGAGCATTTGGCAATTCGCGTTCAGGAACGTGGCGCGTTCCCGGGAGGCATCCGCTGATCTGTTCGATTTTCCTCGAAATGTCACTCTGAGATTCTTCGGCGCAAAGCCCGCGCCTCAGAATGACAAACCAAGTTAATTCCATCTCGCGATGGAAAACCTCCGACCTCGTCAAGTCTGAAAGTTGGAAGATGGAAATTAGAAACGTGTTCTCCGCAAGAACGGCATCCAACTTCCAACATCTAACTTCCAGACCCCTAGCGCTCTTCCCCTTCTAATCTCTCAATCTCTCAATCTCTAATTTCTACCCATCACCTCCTTCATTTCGTTTCACCGGCAACAAATATTCCGGCTCGCGCAAATTGCCTTCATAGTAACCGTGCAAATCCGCCGGCATCAACTGCGCGAGATAGTACATCAACTCGTCCGAAATTTTCGACAGCAATTCGCGCGACACCCTGCCGTCCATTTTTTCCAGCGCAACCGGCGCGCCGACGTACAAGTGCATTGGCGTTTTGCGAAACCGCGCGAGATTTTTCCACAACGGCTTGCCACCCCAGACCGCGACCGGCAAAATCACCGCGCCGCTACGGATCGCCAGCATTATAGCCCCTTCGCGCCCGCGCTGCAATTTGCCGGACTCACTGCGATGCCCTTCCGGCGCGATGCCCATCGCATAACCCTGTTTCAAAATCTGCAAGCCGACTTTGAACGCGCTCACGTCCGCTTTGCCGCGCCGCACCGGAAACGCGCCGTACGCGCGCAAGATGCCGCCGAGAATGGGCCAACTGAAAATTTCGACTTTGCCCATCGACGCGATATAGCGCGGCAGGTACGGTCCGAGCAAAACCGGATCGAGCCAACTGCTGTGACTGATCGCGATAATCAGCGCGCCGTCGCGCGGAACACGCTGCGTGCCGCGCACTTCCACGCGCAGAATCAGCGAAAAGACGAAACGCAAAAATGCGTTGCTGAAATTATAAAACCACAGCGGATCGCGCTTCACCGCGCGTGCCCCTCCACCACTTGCCACACCCGCTCCAAAACTTGTTCGACCGTCAAGCCGGTCGAATCAACCAATACCGCGTCATCGGCTTTTTTCAATGGCGCGACCGAACGCGTCGAATCAATTTCATCGCGCCGGCGAATTTCGTCCAACACGCTTTCAAATTCGACCTTCTCTCCGCGCGCCCATCGCTCGAGATGCCGCCGCCGGGCGCGCTCGGCTTCGCTCGCATCGAGATAAATTTTCAAATCCGCGTCCGGAAAAACGACCGTGCCGATATCGCGCCCAACCATCACCACGCGCCCGCGCTCGCCGACGCGGCGCTGTTGCGCGCGCATCGCCTCGCGCACGCCGCGATAGGCGGACACGGTAGATACATTCGCATCCACTTTACGCTCGCGAATCTCCCACGTCACATCACGATGATCCGCGCGCACCGTATATTGCCGCCCATCATTTTGATCCGGCGGCGAAATATCAATCAGAATTTTCTCCGCGAGTTGAGTGATCGCCGCTTCGTCCGGAATCGGCAGCGCGCGCGCGATGGCGGCAGCCGTGACGACTCGGTACATGACGCCGGTATCGAAATACAAATAGCCCATTTTTTTTGCCAAGAGTTCTCCGACCGTGCTCTTGCCCGACGCTGCGGGACCATCAATCGCAATGACCGAGACCGTTTTGGAGGGGGATGAAATCAATCTGCTTTTTCCTTGCGCTCACCTTGTTTCAGATCGCGGACTTGCGCCGCGCTCAATTCGCGCCACTCGCCCGCGCGCAGATCGCCGAGCAAGATCGGACCGAGGCGGATGCGAATCAAGCGCGTGACCGGATGCCCCAACACCGCGCACATATTTCGAATCTCGCGCTTTTTGCCTTCGTGTAAAACCATTTTGATCCACGCTTGCCCGCGCGGCGCCGCGCCAAATTTCTGCTTGCTTGCCGCGCGCCCGGCGCGATCGGCTTTGTAGCGTTCGCCTTCGTACACGACCCCGCGCCGCCACGCCGCGAAGGCGCGATCGTCCGGCTCGCCGCGCACCAACACCAAATATTCTTTCGCGTGCTGATAGCGCGGATGCGAAAGTCGCAGTGCAACATCGCCGTCGTTCGTCAAGAGCAGCAAGCCCTCGCTCTGCGCGTCCAGCCGTCCGACCGGATACAAGCGCTCGCCGGCATCCACCAAATCAACCGCGAGTGGTTTGCCGCGCTCTTCGTCTAAATCGCTCAGATAACCTTTCGGCTTGTAGAGGACGATATATTTTTTTACTTCGGCGCGAATCGTTTTGCCGTCGACGACAATGCGGTCGCGCGCCGGATCGACTTTGCTCCCCAACGTGTTGACGATTTGCCCGTTGACGAGCACGCGCCCCGCCAAAATGATTTCTTCGGCTTTGCGCCGCGAGGCAATGCCGGCATGGGCAAGAATTTTTTGTAGACGTTCCATAATTCGTTCCGCGTCATTGCGAGCGAAGCGAAGCAATCTCCGCGCCGCACTTAGATTGCTTCGGCGCATCCTTCGGCTCGCTTCGCTCGCTCAGGATCGCGCCTCGCAATGACGTATTGAGATTTATGCTTCTTTCAAACTTTCCGCAACTCGTTCCAATTTTTCTTCCAGCACGTCTTCGGCTTCTTCTTCCAGCGCCGGCAAATCTTCCAAATCGCGCAAGCCAAAGTTCTGCAAGAATTCAAACGTCGTCGTGTAGAGAATCGGACGCCCGGCAGTTTCTTGCCGCCCGGCTTCTTGAATCAGACTGCGCGTGAGCAACGTGTGAATGACGCCGTCGCAATTGACGCCGCGCACCGCTTCGATCGCGGTGCGCGTCATGGGCTGACGATACGCGATGATCGCGAGCGTCTCCAGCGCCGCGCTCGATAAATGTCCGCTGCCATCCAAGCCCAAAAATTTCTGAATGATTGCGGCGGCTTCGGGCGCGCTGACCAATTGCACTTTGTCGCGTACGCGTTGCAACCGGATGCCGCGTCCTTTGTACTCCCGCTTCAACTCCGCCAGCATCTGCTCGACCGGTTCAACGCCAACATCCAATGCCTTTGCCAACGCGGCAACCGTCACCGGCGCTTCGGCAACAAAGAGCAGACTTTCCACTTGCAACTTGAATCCGTCAGGCAATTCCATTTTTCGATTTCGCGTTCATTCGCGCCTTTCGCGCCCTTTCGCGTACTCTCGCGCTTTCGCGCCCTTTCGCGTTCTTTCGCGTTTTTTCGCGTCCTCAAACATTATACCCTAATTCGTACGCCTGCCCAACCAGACTGCGATCATCAGCGCGATCAAGCCCACCGCGCTAAAGACCGCGCCAATGCCCAGCGACATCGGGCGATATTCAAATTCAACGCGATGCGTGCCGGCATCGAGGCGCACCGCGCGAAAAATGTAATCCGCGCGACGGATCGGCGTTTCGATTCCATTCACGCGCGCGACCCAACCCGGATACCACGTATCGGTCAGCGCGAGATAGCCCGGCGCGCTCAAGCGCGCGTCAATCACGACCCGATCCGTTTTGTACTCCGAAATTTCCACTCGTTCATCCGCGCGCTGCGCGCCGTCGCCGTTCAAGGCATCACCTTCGGCGAGGATGAGCAAGGCGCGCGGATCGAAATCGTCGCGGCGCATGCGCGCGAGCGCGGCTTTATCGTCCACGATTTGCGCGCGGTGCGCGATGAACGCGCGCGGCAACGCGTCGGCATTTTCATAAATGGCAACGGCATTCGTCCGATAGACCAACTGCTGATCGCTCTGCCGCAACAAATGCGCGACCGAAACCGCGCTGCCATCCGGCGCGATCAAATCGATCCGCTCGATATGCAATAGCCCGCGCGCAATGATCGGCTCAATCGACATGCCGGTGATCGTCACCGGTTTGCCGGCGTGCACAAGATCGTACTCGCCGAGAAACGTATGCCCCAGATGCTGCTCGACCGGGAACGCCGAACTTGCCGGAAAGGTCGTCGCAATCGGCGGCAAAGCGTGCTTGGTTTGCGCGCGCACATCGCGGCGTTCGTACGCCCACTCGGCGGTTTCAATCCCGGCACGCAACGTCAGCGTCTGCCGCGTGCCGTCGTCCAAAAATAAATTCACGTTCGCGACGGCGTAACCCGTCGGAAAGCCGACCGATTGCGCCAAAGAAGAAGCAATCCGGATTTTCGACGCGGCGGTCGGCGTGAAGGTAGCGCCAAACCCCGTCAGGTCGAGCGCGTAATCGTTTTTCAGATCGTTGCCTTCGGTCGCCGCGTCGACCGGCAATAGTTGCGGCTTGAGAAAATATTTGACGCCGATCAAGTTGAGCATCGTCGCGTTCATGTTATTCAGGAATTCTTCATTGCGTTCCAAGAGCAGCGGCGTATAAGCCCGCGCGCTCGCAATGCCGAACCGCATGGACGAATTCGAAAACAAACTTTCGCGCATCACAGAAATCCAGGGCTCGATCCAATAATCCGTCAATGCGCGCGGACCTTGCGGGGAAAGATTCTTGAGCGCGGTCAGCGATTGGGGCGGCGCATAAAAATCGGCGACGCTCGTCGTCGCGTTGTACGTCTTGGCATAGACTGCCCCAAAAAGCGCCAGATCGATCACGGTAATCCCCAGCATCGCGACGATGAGCGCGGCGCGGGTTAACAAGCCGCGCCGTGCGCTCAAAATAATCCACGCGGCAACCACGAAAAGCATCAGCGGCAGGTACGTCCACACGCCCAAGAAAAATTCCACCGGCGCAAAGGGCGCCAGCCCGATGATGAGCGCGATCAAAACCACCGCGCCGGCAATGCCGGCTTTATGCGCGCGCGCCCACCTCGCCGACGCCGGCGCGCGGCGCAGAAAGTATTCCGCCGTCGTCGCGGCGAGAATCGCGGCGGCGAAACTGAACCAGAAGAAAAAGCGCGCGGGCACGCGAAAAAAATTCAGAACCGGCAAGTAGCGCAAGCCGCGGTAAAAGACGTTTTGATCGCCCGAAGCCATAAACAGTGAAAAGAGCGCGACGAGCAAAAAGAAAACGACGCGGCGGTTGCGGCGCAAGAACGGCGCGGCGATCGCAAGGAGAATCGGCAAGAGACCGATATAGCCGATCGTTTCGACGGAAATGCCCGGATAAGGGTTGCCGAACAGGAAGGGATCGAAGAGCATCAAATAATGCGGCAGACGCAAAGAGTACGCGTTGAAAAACCGGGGCAAAAGTCCGCTCGCGCGATCGCTCAAGGTCGTTAATTCGTACGTGGGTACAATCTGCACGCCGGCAATCAACGCGCCGATGCCAAAAAAGAGAATGACCGGGATAAGGCGTGAAAAATCGAAATATGAATGCAAGGCGCGAAACGCACGAAGGAATACGCTCGAATCTATTTTCGCATCCTTTCGCGTTCTTTCGCGTCCTTTCGCGCCGCTCGCGTCTTTCGTGCTTCGTTCCCATCGCACAAGCGCATACGGAGCGAGCAACGCCGCCGTGAATAAAGCAAACTGCGGATGACCCGCCAGCAACTGCACCGCACCCAGCGCGCTCAACAGCGCGAACCACCGCCAACGCTTGGCACGATCATTTTCCCGCTCGCGTTTTTCCCACGCCCAGAAAATCCACGGCATCCACGATGCGGTTGCGAGTATCGTCAGATGCACCAGTCGTGCGATGAAGAATCCGCCGCCGCCAAACGCAAACGCGGCGAAGCACGCGCTCGCGGGCTGAAATTTCAGCGCGCGCAAAAAGGCGTACATGCCCAGTCCGACCCACGATAAATGCAATAAGATGGCATAGTTGGTCGCGAGGTCAATCGGCAAAAGCGCGTAGAGAAAAATATTCGGCGGGTAAAGCGCGGCGACCTGTCCTTCCGCAAACAGAGGATAGCCGCCCATCATTTCAGGCGCCCACAACGGCAGGCGCAGATCGCGCAACGCGTTCACGTATGCTAGGCGGACGGGGTAGAAAAAAAGCGAAATGTCGCCAAAGAAAAAAACCGCCTGGCGCAGCGCGGCTTGCCAAAAATAGATCAGGGGCTCAGAACCGAGAAGGAGAATTGCCAACACATCGCCGGGATTTTTGCGCAGGGTATTTTGGATTCGATTCAAGAATAATTTCATTTGCTCGGAGTCGCTTCGACAATATTGACGAGCACAGTATCCGGCACTAGATTTTGCACTTTGAGCAGCGCCGGCACAATCGCAACGCGCGGCTTGATCGAATGCGTGCCGCTCGCGAGTCCGGTAACATCCACACTAACCTGAACATCTTGCGGGGTCAGAGTCGCCAACACGGGCAGCGGTCCAGAAAGAATGACTTCGACCGAATCCGGCGAAACCCGCGCGCTCAAACCGCTCCGCAACCCTTGCGCCGCGACGACGCGCCGGATCGTTTGCCCGCCCAGAATCGGGGTAATCGCGATTTGCACCGTCACGCCATCCGTGTCCGGCAAAGCCACGCCTTCCGGCAATGCGAGCGGAACCGTTTTCACGACATCGCTCGTCGCCGCGTTCACGTCAATTGGAAAAGTTTCCACAAAACCGGGAATGCGCGCGAGCACATCGGCGCTCCCCACGACCGTCGCGGTCGACGGCGCAACAACAATATTGCTGATCCAATAGCCGGCGGCAACCGCGCCTTTGAGAATCGTTCGAATCGAAACGTCTTTGTAGCCGACGCGCTGTTCAATCGGCACGATGACCGTTGCAAACGCCGGCTCCAGCGCGACGCCGCGGATCGCATTGCCGCGCGCATCACGCGCGGTGAGCGAAATTTCTTGCGTGACACTCGACCGCGCGCCCCGGACCGAAAGCGCGGCTTCGACGCGTTCCACTTGATCGATCAATCGCGCGGGACCATTCAACACTACGCGCGCTGGATTCGTGAGCGGTAGTTTGCTGACGTAACCGGTCGGCGGCGCATCCAGCAATTCAGTTTCCACCGCCATCCCGCGCGATTTCAATTGATCGATTCGGACCAGGATTGCCGGCGGCTCGACCGCCACCACCGCGACGCGCGGATCCGCGACTTGCACTTTCACCTCACCGCGCGTCTCGCCGATGCCGGTACCTTTGAGATCCACAATCGCGCGCAACGATTGCGGTTGCATTTGATCCCAACTGGCGAGCGGCGCGCGCAGTTTGACACGCACCGTCTCGGCGGATTTTTCGTAGACGATCAATCCTTCGGGGCGATTTACAATTTCGACGGCGAGGGGATCCGAAAAAAATGCTTCGCGGCTGGGATTTTCTTCATTCGTCGCGATTGCCCACAGCGCAACCGCGAGCGCGAGCGCGATGAAAAAAGATGGAATTTGACCCAGCAATGCGCGCACCAATTAGCCCACCCGTCCGTTCTTTCTCGCATGCGCGGGATGATACAAGCGCAGCAAAACGCGATTCAATTCGCCCTCGTCCAAGCGACGCACTAATCGTCCGTTGTGCGCAACGGCAATCTGACCCGTCTCTTCCGAAACCACGACCGCCGTGGCATCGGTCCCTTCCGTCACGCCGAGCGCGGCGCGATGGCGGGTGCCTAGTTCGCGTTCAAGCGAAGATTCGGAAAGCGGCAACATGCAGGTTGCCGCGACAATCCGATCGTCGCGCACAATAATCGCGCCATCATGCAACGCGGTGTGGTTGGCAAAAATCGTTGCGATCAAGTCCGCCGAAAGCTGCGCGTCCAAGCGAACGCCGGTGTCCACGAATTCCTGCAGGCCCGTTTCGCCTTCTAAGACAATCAACGCGCCGCAGCGATTCTTCGCCGCCATGCTCGCGCCGCGGACGATCGCGCTGATCACCGGCAACGCCGTCGCCGGCGATCGCGCCAAGAACGTGCCGCGCCCGATGCGCTCCAACGCGCGGCGCAGTTCGGGCTGAAAGATTACCGGAATCGCCACGAGCAATGCCGGAATCGAATTGCGAATGAGCCACGAAAACGCGGTGAGATGAAAGAGATTACTCGCGATCACCGCGAGCAAGACGACCAGCATAATGCCGCGCAGGAGTTGAACGGCGCGCGTCCCTTTGATCAGATAAAACAGCGCAAAAAACAAGAGCGCGACGAGCGCAATGTCGACGACGCTCGACAACGTAAGGTGCGCGAGTAATTCGGTCAACGTGCTCAAGCCCGACCCCTACTCGCCGATCTGCGCGAGCACTTTTTTATAGCCATCCACTTGCGGCGGATTGAGCGCGATGATCTGGCGAATCGTCGCGGCGGCAGCCGGTTTTTGACCGGCGTTCAATTGCATCTCGCCCAACGCGTCCAACTCCACGATCGCTTTCGCGGGGTTGCCGGTAGTGAGGTAATGCTGCGCGAGCAACGCGCGCAATGCCGGTTCGCGGGAGTAGCTTTTGGCAAGCCCTTCCAGGACGCCGCCGATTTTTTGGTTCGCGCCTTGCGCGCGAAAATACGTCAGCAACTCTTCCAGATCGCGCAGCCCGGCAGCGGTTTGCTCCAAACGAAACTCCAAATCGATCACCAAGACCCGCGCGCGTTCGTCGCCCGGCGTCTCGCGCGCAATTTCCTGATAGACGGCGAGCGCGGCTTTGAGATCGCCTTGCTGCGCCCGCGCGTTGGCAAGTTGCTGGCGTAGTTGATTCGCCGGAGCGGACGTGATGCCCGCACGCGTGGCGAGACGCATCCCCTCGGAAAATCTTTCGGCTGCTTTGGCGAACTGACCGTCGCGCGCGTATTCATTCCCCAATTCCAAATATTCTTCGAGCGCCGAGTCGGTTCGTCCTTGCTTAGTCAATAAATCGATCAACTTGGATCGGTCGGTCACATTGTTCGGGAACAAGCGAATCAATCGGCGATAATAAGTTTCGGCGCGCGGAAGGTCACCCCGAATGGCTGATAATTCGGCGAGCGTTTGATATTTGGCTTTGGCAGCTTCGGGTTTGTTTTCTTTGACGAGAATTTCGGCGAGACGGACGTGCGCGGGAAAATAGTTGGGGGCAAGCTCAATCGCGCGCATGCACTCTTCGTGCGCCGCATTCAATTTGCCGCGCCGCAGGTAATCTTTCGCGAGCGCCAGCGCTTCCAAAACCGACGCCGACTCGGAAACTTCGATCAGTTCCGCCAGACTAACTTGTTCGCCTTCTTCGCGCAGGGCTTGCAATTGCAGCCGCACCTCGCGCACCTTGTCTTCCCAGCCGCGTCCGGACAAAAATTCTTCCAGCGAACGGCTAAAGGATTCTGCTTTATCGCGATCCCCTTTGGCGGCATACGTTTCCGCCAAGCCCTGATAAACGGAAATTAGTTCGTCGGCTTGCTCCCGCTGAACGCTGCTAAGGTCAACAATTTGCGTGACTTGCAAAAAATGTTCGAGGGCTTGATCGGTTTTCCCCAGCGCGCGAAAACACTTGCCCAATTCAAAATGGCTCGCGAGTGCGTAGTTAGAATCATCCGCCGTCGCAGTCAAGAAACTAATCGCTTCATCATAGCGCATCGTTTCGGAATACAAGAGTCCCAGATTGAATTTTACTTCCGGGCGCGCTACGCCCGCGGCGATTAGGTCGCGATAGGCTTCAATCGCTTCCCCGACGCGATGGTGCGTTTGCGCGTCCACCGCCCGCGCGATCAGCGCGTGAACGTCCGGCTCGGACAGCCCGGTCGCGCCTTGGATTGTTTCGGCATCGGCTTTCGATCCAGCCGGTCTTTCTTCGAGCAACGTTTCCGCCAAACGCGATAGCGCGGTTTGTTCCGCCGCATCCACGGGCGTCGAGCCGGTATCGGCGACATCTGCCCGCGCGCGCGAATCTTGAATAACTTCGCCGCGTCCTAACGCCGCCAGCAAATCGCGCGCGAGCGATGACTGCGGATCCAACGCCTGCGCCTTTTGCGCGGCGGCAAGCGCCTTGGCGGCATCGCCGCGTTTTTGATAATTCCGCGCGAGCGCCATGAATTCTTTCGCCGCCAGCGAATTGTGCGCGCCCAGTTGATACGCGTCCGCGAGTTTTTGGCGCACGTCGGTGCGATCCGGTTCCAGCGCGGCGACTTTCTGCCACGCCTCGGTGGCTTTGCCCATCGCTTTATGCGCGGCGTGAATTTCCGCAACGGCGAGATAGGTGCTTGCTGCTTCAGACGCGCGGTTCAATTTTTCCTGCAAGACCGCGACGCGCGTCAGCGGCACCGGGTCATGCGGGATGAGTTTGGAAGCAATCCGGGCTTCGTGCAACGCGCCTTCTAATTGCCCCGCGGCTTCCAACGCGTGCGCGAGACTTGTATGCGTGTTGGTGTCGTCTGGATATTCCGCGAGCGCGCGGCGATATTCCGCGACCGCGCGCGCCCAATCGTTATCCCACGCGTATCCATTCGCTTTTTTTAGCGCGTCGTTGAAAACACTTTTGTTGCCCGGCATTTGAGACCCCAGACATCAGACCCAAGACATACTGACACCGCATTACGGATCACGCATCACGCATCACGCATTACGCATTACGAATTTTCCCCCCGCCATCAATTCCGCGAGAATTGCTTTTTGCGCGTGCATCCGGTTTTCCGCTTGATCGAATACCGCCGATTGATTCCCGTCCATCACTTCATCGGTAATTTCCATCCCGCGATGCGCGGGCAAACAGTGCATAACCATTGCCGTCGGTTTCGCCAGCGCGAGCAAGTTGGTATTCACTTGATACGGCGGAAACTTTTTCGCGCGCTCGGCGGCTTCGCTCTCCTGTCCCATGCTCGCCCACACATCGGCGTACAAGACATCCGCGTCCTGCGCGGCGGATTGCGGATCGCCGATTGCCGCGACCGAGCCGCCGGTTTTTGCCGCGCGCGCGCCGGCTTTTTCCAGCGATGCCGCGTCCAATTCATACCCGCGCGGCGACGCGCAAACAAAGTGCGCGCCGCTGAGCGCGCAAGCGAACATGAGCGACCGCGCGACATTGTTGCCATCGCCAAAAAACGCGACGCGCTTGCCTTTCAATTTGCCGAGATGCTCCACCATCGTCAACGCATCTCCCAATGCCTGGCACGGATGCTCCCAGTCCGACAAGCCGTTGATGACCGGCACGCGCGCATAGCGCGCGAGTTCCGTCACATGCGCGTGCGCGAAAACGCGCGCCATAATTCCATCCACGTAACGCGACAGCACCCGTGACACATCGGCAATGCTTTCGCGCTGCCCCAAGCCGATTTCATTCGGCGAAAGATAGAGCGCGTGCCCGCCGAGATGCAGCATCGCCATATCGAACGAAACGCGCGTCCGCAGCGACGGCTTTTGGAAAATCATGCCGAGCGTTTTATTTTTGAGCCGCGGCGCGTTGCCGCGGCGTTTCCATTCGGCTTTGAGTTTCTGCGCGGTCGTGAGATAGCGATTGAATTCAGCGGCGGTGAGATCGCCGATGGCTAAGAAATGATTCATAGATTCCCTCATAGCACGCGTTGTCCATTGATCACCAATGCAAACTGGCAGCCCAACAATTGCGCGGCGCGCCGACACATCAGCATGCGAGTCGTAAAAATCTCAAAATAGTCTGCACCCGATGAAATCGTCGTGTCAATCTCCAGCTCCAGCGTAATACTTTTCTGCGCCTGATCCACGCGGACAAACGAGCGCTGCGCGGCGTAATTCACGCGGTCATGAATATCGAACGTCAGCTTGTCTTCATTTTGCACGCGGCTGAAATGCACGTCGGCTTTGTCCGCGATGATCACCGCCGCCGCGACCGGGCTGATCGGCACGCCGTCCGCCTCTTCGTGATTGCCGATCGCGCCCATGATTACGGCGACATCTTCCGGCATCAAGTCCCATCGTTTCAAAACATCGCGCGCGAGTAACGCGCCGGTCAGTTGGTGAAATTCGCGATGAATTAGATTGCCGGCGTCGTGCAAATAACCGGCGAGCGCGGCAAGCTCAATATCACGCGTGGAATAATCCAAACGCTCCAAAATATTGCGCGCGATATTGGCGACGAGCCCGGCATGCCGCTCGCCGTGCTCGGTGTAGCCAATCGCTTTCATCACCGCGTTCGCCGAACGCAAGTACGCCGTGATTTCGGGATCGTGCTGCAGGTCGGATAGAGAGACGCGTTGATTGGACATTGGAAGTGTCTTAAACCTCGACTTTTGCACCTTGAAAAGTGAATATCC
>JACQGS010000064.1 GCA_016199405.1 Chloroflexota bacterium
GTTCCTCGAACAGTTCCATAGGGGGTTGTCCTCCTCACGGATGTTCTTTGTGCTCTATGAGGATATAACCCCGTCAAGCCCTTAAGTTTACGGATATGGTCAAACTCCTGCCCTCGCCTCCACAAATGCAATCGCTTCGACGCACGCTCGAAGTGGCCAATGCCGCGTGCGAGTTTGTAAGCCAGCACGCGTGGCAGACCAAGACGTTCAAGCAATACGACTTGCATCACCTCTGTTATCGTGACGTGCGCGAAAAGTTTAGCTTGTCCGCGCAAATGGCGGTGCGCTCTATCGCCAAAGTTGCCGATGCCTACAAACTGGACGAGAAACGCAAGCGCAAATTCAAGCCGAAGGGCAGTGTCGCGTATGATGATCGCATCTTGTCGTGGCGCATGAGCGATTCGACCGTCTCGATTTGGACGTTGGACGGTCGCTTGCGAATTCCGTTTGTGTGTGGTGAACCCCAACGCGAACGGCTCAAGACGCGGCAAGGCGAAACCGATCTCGTGTTGTTCCGCGATAAATTTTTCCTCTCGGCAACCTGTGAAGTGGAACAACCCGCGCCGCAAGATGCTGAAGGCGTCCTCGGCATTGACTTGGGTGTAGTGAACCTTGCGACCGATTCGGACGGAACAATTCACTCCTCGAGTCACATCAACCATGTTCGTCACCGCCATCGCCGTTTGCGCGCCAAACTGCAAGCGAAAGGCACGCGGTCGGCAAAACGCAAATTGAAAAGGTTGGCGGGCCAAGAAGCCCGTTTCGCGAAAGATGTCAACCATATGCTTAGCAAGCAGATCGTGGCAAAGGCGAAAGACACGAAGCGAGCGATTGCCCTTGAAGACTTGAACGGCATTCGCCAGCGGGTTACGGTTCGACGCCCCCAGCGTGCCACCCTGCACAGTTGGTCGTTTTTTCAACTCCGTGCGTTCCTCACATATAAGTCCAAGATGGCGGGCGTCAACGTGATTCTGGTTGACCCGCGCAACACATCGCGCACTTGTCCCGTCTGCGGTTGTGTGGACAAACGCAACCGTTCCTCGCAAAGTCGATTCTCTTGCGTGTCGTGTGATTACGCGGGTCACGCCGACACTATCGCGGCGACGAACATTAGTCGCCGGGCAGTTGTCAACCTGCCAAACGTCGTCGCGCTTTGCGGATAAGCGGACGACAAAGTAGCGCGCGTTGATGCCAAAGCTGTGCGAGCGATTCCCGCTCAAACGGAACTGCGGTGGAGCGCAGTTACAAGCCACCAACTTTAGCCGGTGGTAGTTGATTGATTGACCTCCCCACGTTGGCATATGGATCTACTTCCCCAAGCACCTTTCATGGGTGCTCAACCCCAAACTCTTGTGGCGACGAGCACTCCATACACTGCGCCAGCGAGACAGAATGAAAACGCGAACGGGACCGCCTTTTCTTCAAAGTCCGACTCGCTCGGAATCCATTGGAACGCAACGATTCGCCACACGAAGCGTTTCAATGTGATGCGCCAATTTTTGGCATACTGGAGACGAGGTATGGAATTCCCGTTACCAGGACGACCGCGGCAGTAATTCCAACCAGTCGAATATCCGGCCACAGACCAAACAATCCCATCAATAGTTTTGCGTCACCCCCGGCGAAAAAGCGCAAGGACCACAGAATCCACACCGCGCCCCAATACGGAAGGAAATTCGGATCGGTCAGTAGGATGGCACGCGCAATGCCGACGGCCATCATCGGGTAGGTGAGCACATTCGGGACGCGGCGAAATTTGAAATCGAGAATTGAGATCATGACGAGTAGCCCGCCCCATGCGACCAGCGCGATTGGAAATGGAATGGGAACTAGGGTCGGCATGACCAAGGCCGCCGTGATGGTCGACACGCCAATGGGCGCGAGGATTCCGATCCACGTTGCCGCTCGATTCCAGAATGCTTGGATTTTGTACCGGCTTACCATCATCGGGCTCCTACAGACTGCTGTTGATGGCGCGCAGCTTGTCCGCGATGGTGTTGAAAAGCGCGATGATGACGAGCGTCAGAATCGCGGCAAGAATGGTCGCCAAGACGATAAATTCGACCGTTTCCAATCCGCGTTCATCGCGCCAGAATTGGATGACATTTCTCATGCACTTTTCCAGTGACGGGGAACAAGCGGCGCTCGGCGCGCCACCGGTTCCCGTCGGCTCACGATTTTTTGTTCGACCTCCGACTCGGCGCGTTTCTTAGGGTTGCTGCGCGGTCGTCGGCACGTTGTCGGAAATAATGGTGCGCGCCGCGTTCATGTCCGTTTTCATCTGATTCCAGAATGACAACACCACGAGCGTCATAATCGCGACCAAGATGGTTCCACCCACGACCAGCTCGACCAGTTCAACTCCGCCTTGGTCGTTATGGAACCGGCGCAAAATCCTCAACATGTGTGAATCACCTCCTTTCACTTTAATTTAGCGCGCCCCTCTCACTCCGGTGAGCGCGTTCATCGTCAAATCGAGCATCGGAAGAATGACCAGAACGAGTATGGTCGGGAAAAGCGTTAACAGCATCGGCAGGATGAGACGCGTCGGCGTTTCCTCAATCGCAAGTTCCGCGCTGGTGACGATGTTCTGACTGATGGAATCCGCGCTCTGGAGCAGCGCATCGGCAATCGACATCCCGCCGCGTTGTGCGGCTTTGACCATGCGCGTAAGTTCGTCTAATTCTTCAACAAAGCCGTACTCGTCACGCAGAGCCGAGAGCACCGCCAGCGGTCCGTGCATCGGGAGTAAATTTCGAACGTGGTGGCGCACGCGTTGGACGAAAAGGTCATCCGTCGTTTGCGACCGGTCGGCGAAATGTTGCAGTGCCTGTGAGACCGTCACATTGAAAGCCAGCGCCAGTCGTAACTCGGAAATGAAATCGCGAACATGGAGACGCACGTGCCACCGTTCGTTTTCAAGAAGCTGGGAGCGAACGAACGATGGAATGAATCCGGCGGCAAGTCCAACAACCGCCAGCGGCCGGTAACCTGAATCCCATAGCAGTGTGACCAGCGTCGCGAAGCCAATGAGCGCCGTCGCGAGACGCCACGTCCCCCAGGAAAGGGTATCCACATCGGACACACGCCCCGAATGGCTTAAATTCTGCGGCGGTCGGATGGGACGAATCAGATAGAACACGCGCACCATGAATCGGCGGAACGAATCCATTCCGGCGTACGCGCTGAAAAAAACGCTGCCGGCAATGCCGACGACAAAAATTCCGTGCAGCCAGGGTTCAGACATGTTTACACCACGCGCTCATGCAAAAGCCTCAACTGGTTTTCAAAGTACCACGACCCAAAAAGGGCGAGCGTCGCGCCGACGATGAGTACCGCCGGGTGAGTGCGATAATAGTCCCACCACAACGGCGCCAGCACACAAACGAGCAACACCGCTCCGTTCGCCGCTTGCAGGAAACGAACCGTGCCGGAGACGAGGGCCAGCGATACGCGCGAGCGATCGCTCAAGCGTTGGTGTTGCCGCAGCCGCTCGCTCAAATCTTTGAGCGCGTTCTGAACGACCTCTTCGCTCGATTGCGGCGCGCGCGTCAGGATGAAAACGAGTTGCGCCAGGTACGGGTTCGGCACGTCGGACGCCACTTGGTTGAGGGCGTCCTCCATCCGCTTCCCCGTGTTGAATGCGTCGATGGCGCGCTGCACGGCAATTTTCAGAATTGGATTGACGATGCCGTCAACCGTCTCCGTGAACGCGCCGAAGACCGTGCGCGTCACCCGATACACCGATTGAAACTCAACCACCAGTTGGACGATGTCACCCGTCGTGCGTTCGCGCGTAGACGCACCCTCGCGCTTTCCGAAAAACCACCCGAGAAAAATTCCCACAAGTGCAAGATAAATCGCGATGATGACTCCGCCGGTCATTGCCGACTTGATGGCAAGAACGGATGCGGCAGCGACGGCGAGCAGCTGCGCGAGTGACCACGGGACTCTGATGGTTGATCCAGACGCCGATCCCGAGACAGTCTGGCGGAGGACACGCCCAAGCCCTCGCCGCCACGCCCTTTCCAAAAATGTGACGGACTGGCTGATCACGAGATTGACAAGTAATCCCGCTCCGAGCGCACACCCTCCGATCACGATCGCGTAAAGCGCGTGTTCCACCACCATCAATCTCCAATTCCGCCGAGTACGTAGCGCGTTCCGTCGGATGCGATTCTCACGATTTCCTTGACGCGGCGGGGTCCATCGTTTCCGTTCGCATCAATATCGGTGTCGATGTGAATACCGATTCCGATTCCACGCGCGATCCGCTCGCGGTAGGCTTGTTCCAGCGCTAGGTTTCCTTCGCTCGCGAGGTCTTCGAGACGATAGAGCGCGTCGAGGACTGAATTCCCGTGAATCGTCGCGTGCGCCACGACACCCAGATTGAGGGCGCGAATGAATTCGCGGGCCTCGCCCGCATCGACGATTTCGCCGATAACCAGAACGCGCGGACGCATGCGCGTGTAGAGCGTATTGACGACGTCGCTCATCGACACGCCGTCACCGTCGGCGAAAGAATCGCTCACGACCGCCCGCGCCGTATGCGGATTCGGAATATGCAATTCCTCGAACGTCTCCGCCGCGCACAATTGGGTTTGAAGGTGCAATGGAATCAAACCCAGAAGCGAATTCAGCAGGGTGGTTTTTCCCGCGCCCGGTCGTCCTGAAATCAAAATGCTCGTGCGAAAGCGTTGCACGGCGTTTTTCAGAAATTCCATTTGCCGCTCGCTGATCACTTTTTCGGCCACCATCTGGTCGAGTGAAAGATCGCGCCTTGCAAAGACGCGAATGGTAATTGCCGTTCCGCGGCGCGACAGCGGCGGAATCATGGCGGTAAAACGTGAGCCGTCCGGCAGAGCGACCGACACGAACGGCTCCGCCGCGCGCAGCGGCTTGCCGCCCATTTCGGCCGCGCGTTGCGCCAGCCCATGGAAATATTCATCCGGCGCGTGCAGGACGACCTCGGTTTTTCCCGCGCGAATCACTTGGACGAGTCCATTGCGTACGATCACTTCTTCGACGTCGAGCTGATGCAGAAACGGTTCCAGGACGCCCAGTCCGATCATTCGCTGCGCGAGTTCTTTTGCCGCCGCCATCGCGCTTTCGGATGGAAGCAATTTCTCTTCGGCAAGAATACGCGCAAGGTCAAGGACAAAATTGTCGCGCGCCGGCTCGAGCCCCTTATGCTCATCCTGACTGCGCGCTCGCCAAGGCGGAATCGGCACATTGCGCGCGAGCAGGGCTGACTGCAGTCGCGGAATCAAATAATTCAATTCATCCGGCGCCGCTCCATTGGTCGGCGCGGCCATTGTGGTAAGCATGTTGGTCATTCGTCTCTAGTATTTGTCCCCGCGGTGAATAACAGTTGGACGGAACGGGCAATCTTTCCCGCAAGCGCCGGTGCGACGACCCAATAAAGCCGGCCAACGCATCTTGTTTTCGCTCTCCCGTACGATTATGCTTCTACCGCGTACCGTTTTCAGTGACCGGTGCAAGCGTTACCCACAAAAGAAATCGTCCCCCACGCGCCTCGCCCGATAGCCGAATGATGTCTAGGGCAACTGTTGGCGGCACCGCAACCGTGAGAATCGTGAGCGGTCGCGGCGACGTGCTCTGTGCCGCTCCGGTGGTCGAAGGGTCGGAGGGAGATGCCGGCGAAGTGATGGGTGCGCCTTGCGTCGATCTCACATCGACGACCAACACGTTCGGCTCTAACAATTCAACCCCGGCGCCCGCGAGAGCGAGCCACGCGCGTGGGTCAGCGATGCCAACATTGGGATTGGTCGCCGGTGAAAGCGCAACCCGATAGACGTTGATGCGATGGCCGGCGCGCACCTGTCCGCCAACGGCCTGCTCGGGAGAAATCGGGAATGACACAATCTCCAAGCGTTCATCGTCGGTGTACCGAAAGGCTTGCGGCGCCACGGCGTGATGCCGGTAAATTAATTCGTCGGGTACGAGGGTGACGACCGAAAGTCGGCCGATGACCTCACTCGCCTCGCGATAAACCGGTTCTTGCGCCATCGGCGCCGGGAAGGCGCGGACCGTTAACATCGATCGTGTGATGACGGTGTACGGTGGAATCTCGAACTGCGGCACGACCAAATCGGTCGTCGCGATCAAGGTTTGGTATTGGTTCTGCGCGATCGCGCCGGCGCCCAGCGCGGCGAGTAATGAAAACACCGCAATGAAGAGAGTAACCGCGTGACGCTTCATTTTTTCCCCTTCTGCGCCGACTGCCAGTAGGGATAGATCAGCGGCAGCACTCGCTCGCCTAGTCGGCCGTCGAATCGCTCGGGGTCTTGAATGAGCGCGAGGGTCAACGCGGGATCAAGTCCAACTTTGCCGAATTGGTCAACGAACCGTTCGACCAAGTTGTAGATTACCTGCGGCGGCTTGAAGTTTGGTGTGTTACTCAGCGCGTCTCTCAAGGCGCGGGCGTTGTTGAGCGCATCGGCTTTCGGAGACGCGAGCACAAACCACTTTTCGATTTGCGGCGCGAGCATGTCCAGCAAGGCGTGCGGGAATTCGGAGTCGACGAGCGTCAAAATGTGACGTCGACAAATCGCTTTGAACATTCGCGTGACTCGATCGGCTTCGCTCTCCAACAGACGACCCACCTGATAATCGAACAGCGCGATCGTGACGCCGCGCCAACGGGGCAGAATGGACGCGTCTTCTTTCGTCGCGGCCGCGTAGAAATCGGCGGCCGGTTGAATGTTGGTGATCACGCGGAGCGAACTTGGCGCATGCGTGAGTTCAAGCACGGCGGTTGGCAGATTCGTCACGCTCGCAAATCGGATGGCGGTATCGAGGGTTAGCGTGGTCTTCCCAACCCCACCCGAGAACGACGTGAAAGCCACCCGCGCCGGTGGAAAGCTCGCAAAATTACCGGCGGCGGCGAGCGCGTGCGCGCGCCACGCGGCGGGATTTTGCAGAAATTCATCGGGCGTCGTCGACGGAATTCCGGAACGGGTCACCACATCGAGCAGCGTCGCCTTGGACATTCCGTCTTCGACCACGTCGGTCCAGTCGATGATCGCGAGTTGCGCGCCTTGGAGCGCGGCGTACGCTCCACGCGTGGTGATCGCTTCGACTGTGTGGCAAGGCCCCAGATAGACCAGGGCTTGGATTACGGCTAACTGTCTCGATACGACTAGAACGCGAATTACCGAATCGGATTCGATTCGCTTTTTCTTTTTGATCAGTTGCACTCAAACTCCTTGAAACTGGGGCGCGGGCCGAAAAGGTGAAACCGCACTGCCCAACCCGTTACCGATTCTGAATCACTCCCTGCACCTCGATCACCGGAACCGGCAGCACCGTCATCGCGCGTCCATCCGGAACTCGCACTTTGCGGCTGGTGAGGAAAAAATTTGGGTTCCCATAACGCCTCAAGTCAGCCGTGCCATCGTCGGAGGCGGGATGCCAGTGCTCCTCAATCCGTTCGACAGACCAACCATTCTTGCCATCGCAAGTGTCTTTCGGGTCGCCACTGCGCGCGCAGATCGTATGAAACTCGCGATATTCCCAATCGGAACGCCAGTCGAGAATCCAATAGGAATGGACTTGCACCTGGTACGCTGGCAGGTTGCTCGGTCCGTTTTCAACTTTTTGCGCGGAGGCAGTGACGTAGGTGTGATCTTGCGTGCCTTTGAAATCAAGCGACCATTTGGGTTCGCCCCACGCCCGTTCATCCCAATCGTAATAGAACCATGCCGGAGCTGGATCGGGCGCCGGATCGGGATGCTTCACCTGTCGCCAACGCAAGCAAAAGACAAAGTTGCGATGTTCGGTCGATCCCGTCCACGCGATGGGGTCCCAACCGTTGACGGATTGGGAGCAGTTCCAATTTTGCGTAATGAGAGCGGCCGGTCCGCTGAAAATGATTTTGTCGGTCACGATCCCGCGCGGGTACGGCGTGTAGGTAATGGGGACCGGCGGAACAACCGCGCGCGCTTGACGCAACCATGATTCGGAACAAGCGATGGATTGATCGGCCAACGCGAAATCAATTTCCGGACAGGGCAGCGGCTTCGCTTTGACCCCGGGTTGATTCGCCGCCGCTTTGCAACTCGGCGAGGGCTGGACGATTTGAATCACCGTCACAATTCCGGACTCGGGATCCTCTTGATAGAGCATGTCCGCCAGAATACGCGTCATGCCGCCGACCACTCCGAACGGAACGCAGTAACGCCAATAGAAGCGCGGTCCGGCGGGAGTTGGCGACCCTTTGGAATTCGCTCCGACATTGGAATTCAGATTGGCGTTCGGATTTTCCGAGCCGTTGTTCCCTCTTGGGTTGGTCCCTTGCGAAGTCGCGCCTCCTCCGCACTGCACTTCGGCTGTCCCGGTGACCGCATCAATCTTGATCGATTCGGTTTGCCCGGGTGGACAAGACAACAGTGGGCTGGCACTGATTGATTGCGTGGTGACGAGGATCAGCCCACATAGAAAGACCAATTTGTAAGCGAGTCGCTTGAAATTTTGCATGATCAACTCTCCACAATAAACCCTGAGCTGCTCTTCAGTTGCGACATCAGCTAATCGCCAAAGCGATCGCCGCCGACGCGCGTGACCACTTCCTGTGTATCCTGATTCAGCACCAAGACGAGCGACGCAATCTTCCATCGTTGATCGCGCGGGTCATACAGCATTCGATAGATCCAGACCCAGCGGCCTAAATCCGCCGTCAGTGTTTCGGCGTGGGTGGCGCGATTATGTCCGATTCGTTTTCCCATTTGGTAAATCGCGAGCATCGCCCGCTTTCCATCTGCCGAAAACTCGTTGACGATGGGATGGTCCAGTGGAAAAGGCTGACGCGATTGAATTGGATCTAAGACCGTCGTCTTGCCATCAAATTCGCGTGTTAGACTGGCGCGGCGTGTGGTGAATGCCGGATCGGCGTAATAGCGCGGCAATTCCGCGTCGAGACGTTTTCGGTCGTACAGGTTGTCTTGTTCCCACGCCAGCGTTGCCTCGAAATCGCGAATCACCTGCGCTTTGATCTCATCAGGTGCGTCATAGATGGTTTTCCCACTGACACTTTGCGTAGTCCAAACGGTCCAAGACGCCGGACTAGGCGTATTCGCCGCAATCGGCGCGCTGACCGGATTCAGCGAGACCGTCGTTACCATCGCGACGCGCGTCGGACTCAAGGCTGGTATCCCTTGAGTCAAAAGCCGATACGCGCCGATGGCCACGGCTAAAAGAATCAGAACAAATACGAAGAGGGCGAGCCATCCAAGCGGCCGCGGCCGCTTGCGCGCCGTCAGGACGTCTTCTTGAATCAGATATTTGAACATGGCTGGATTCTCCTTCAGTCCAATAGATTTATACGCGCGTACAATATTGGCTGCGCTCGCGACTCATTTTTATACGCGCGTATAATTTTGAGACCCTCCGACCCGTTTTGTACGCGCGTATAAAATTTACTGACCTTCCACATTGATCCCGAAGGCGGGATAGGCGTGCCCATCTACATTCATCGCGAGCGACGATATCCCGACCAGTCGAAAGAAGATCGTGGAAACGCGCGCCGACGCGAATACGGAAATCTGATTCGGTTGAATCGCGATCCGGGTGATCTGCATCGACCCGCGCGCGTTGCGGGCGACGAATTCATTCGCAATGCTCGCGGCGCGTTCCTGATCCAGTCGAATTTGATTCGTCGCACGGAAATAGTCGATGTCAATCGTATGGCTGGCCGCTTGCGCGGCTGCATTGGCCGTCACCTCGGCGCGCCGAAACTGCCAGTACATCAATCCGCCGTCGACGACGAGTCCCACCAGCAGCATCAACAGTGGAAAGATGATCACGAATTGAATGAGAAATTGCCCGCGCTCGTCGCGCGCGAACCACGCGTGATGCGCGAATTGCCCAAGTCGTTTTAACCCGGCTGCGTTGTGAGTGGCTGTCGTCATAAAAATATTGGGGCTGGAAACCCCACGCTCTGCTGTAGGGAGGAAGCCGTCCGCCCGTGAGGGCGGCGTCCTCCGTGTGTTTGGAATCAGAACTGCCTTTACTTGACGATATAGAACACTTGTTTTAGAATGTGGGCAATGAAACTGATCGCGCAAGTTAAGCTCAACACTACGCCCGAACAGTTGGCCGCGTTGAAAAAGACGATCAAGCAAGCGAACGTGGCGGGTAACTACATCTCGAACGTTGCGTGGGAGAGCAAGACCTTCAGCCAATACCGGTTGCATAAACTGGTCTACCACACCGTTCGGGATAAGTTCGAGTTGACGGCCCAAGTGGTTATTCGCTGCATTGCTAAAGTAGCCGACGCCTATAAACTCGACAGGAAACGCCAGCGCGCCTTCAAGCCACTTGGTGCCATCACCTATGATGATCGCATTCTGCGATGGTACGCCGACAAGTCGGAAGTTTCGATTTGGACGGTGGAGGGGCGGATGCGAATTTCCTTTGTCTGCGGCGACAAACAACGTGAGTTGCTCAAGACGCGCCAGGGCGAATCCGACTTGATTTTGTTCCGCGATCAACTGTTTCTCTCCGCGACGTGCGAAATCAACGAGCCTATTCCAACCAAAGGCAAAGATGTTCTGGGTCTTGACTTCGGCATTGTCAATATCGCGGTTGACTCGGACGCGCGTATTTACTCTGGCAAGACCGTCAACAACGTGCGCTATCGTCATCGCCGCTTGCGTGCCAAGTTGCAATCCAAAGGAACGAAAGCCGCCAAGCGCTTGCTCAAGAAACTTTCGGGTAAGGAAGCCCGCTTTGCGCGACAGGTAAACCATACGATCAGTAAACAGATTGTCAGACTCGCCAAAGACACCGAACGCTACTTGGCCATCGAAGATTTGACCGGCATCCGCGTTCGGATAACGGCTCGGCGCGAGCAGAGAGCCATCCTGCATGGTTGGTCGTTCTATCAGTTGCGTAGTTTTCTCGAATACAAGTCCAAACTCGCAGGAGTCAATCTGGTTCTGGTTGACCCGCGCAATACATCACGGACTTGCCCCGCGTGTGGTTGTGTCGATAAACATAACCGCCCCAATCAATCTGTTTTCAAATGTATTCAGTGCGGATTCTCTGGTCTGGCTGATTACATCGCCGCGACAAACATTCGTCGCGGGGCGACTGTAAACTCGCCATACTTCTCAACTCGCTCTGTGAGTTAGGGAAAAACCACGCCGCTTTGGGGCGTGGTAGTTTACTTCCAATCACTTCGCCACGTCTCGACACGCGACCACACGGACGATTCAAGCGCGACCCCGCGCCCGCTGTGAAAAAGGCCGACAAAGGGAACGTCGCCGACAAAGACGTTGTAAGAGGCCGCACACATGACCGGGGTGCCGCGATCCCACGCGCCCTGCGGCGCGACCGAAATCGCGGCACCCGCGAGTTGCAAATCGAATCCCGCCAGCGTTTGGCGTCCCGCAACGAACCCTTGGGCGGCACCCGCGGACGGGTCTAACGCTTCAACCGCCGCGCGGCACGCATCGTAACTGGCCATATCCAGCGCGATCTTCACATACAGCACGCGCCCGAAAAAGATCAGAGCCGCGATAACGATCAGCATGATCGGCAGTACCATCACAAGTTCGATGTAGGCTTGACCGAAGTCTCTCCGTCTTTTCATAACTCACCACCACGGCGATGGCGGCCCGCCGTAGAATTGCTCTTGCCGCTGAAAACTCGACGCTTGAATTCGCATCGTCAATGGACCGATAAACGGCACATTGAAAAGATTGGGACTGCGCACAATGCCAATGACGCTCCGCTCTGCTGCGCTCGCACCGAAACGCGTTTCGTATCGGTGACTAAAACTTCCCACCGACGCTTGGAGCATCCTCATCGTCCGCGTCTGTCCTTCGGCGATACTCCCACCTCGAATCGCCGCGAAATACGTTCCGTCGTGGACGGCGGCGGCCGCGCTGACCTGATTCCACCACAGCCACGCGTAAAACGCGATGCCCGCGCACAATACGAGAAACACCGGGAGACCCACCGTCCATTCGACGAGATCCTCACCGCGCTCGTCGTCAAGGAACTGACGGACGTACCGCTTAGCGGATGCCTTGAATCTGTGCGTTCGCATTGGTGAGCACCTGCTTGATCGAGTTGTAGAGCGCGGCAATCACGACGATGACCGTTACCGCAAACGCGACAATGATGGTGTATTCGAGAATGTCCTGGCCGGATTCGTCGCGATGAAAATCGGCCAACCTGTTTCGAAACATAACGCTCCTTTCCGCGCGCGGCTCAACGGAAAAAATATTGCGCCGCGAGAAAAATGGCGGGACCCATCACGACTATGCCGATTGCCGGTAGAATGAGTCCGCCGATAGGCAAAACCATCAGCACCGATGCGGCCAGCCCGCGGGCTTCGATATCCTGCTGAACCTGATCTTGCATCGTCTCACCCATTCCGATCAGAGTGAGCGCGAGCGGTTGTCCGAGTCGTTGCGCCCGTAAAGTCGTGTCAGCAAAGCGTTCGATTTCGCCCATGCCAGGATTGCGCTCGATCACGACCTGCAGTGCGTCCGGCAGCGGCTGGCCGGTGTTCAATTGATCGCGCAAGACGCGCAACTCTTCGACAAAGAGCGCACCCGGACGTGCCGCGACCGCATCAATCGCTTGATGAAAGGCACGACCGGCCTGCAGGTGCATCGCGATTCGTAAAAGCGTGAATGCCATTTCGGTCTTGACGAGCTCGCGGCGCCGCTTGATCAGCTGGTTCAAATGCAAATCGGGCAGATACAACCCGACCACGCCGGCGATCAGAGCGAGCGGCAGGAGTCCAGTGCCGGCGACGAGCGCACCGGCAAGTCCCAACAAGAAGAAGAGCACCGCGTTGAAAACTTTCCACGCATAGAAACTTTCGACCGTCGGATATCGCGCCGGTCTTCCCGCGGCGAGCAATCGTTTTTCATCGTCGGCCTCATAGCGCAGGATACGCGACAGCAACCGGCTCGCGCTGGCGAGAAACGGGCCAAAGGCACGATCAATCAGTGGCACGGTGTAGGTCTGCGCGCGTCCGCCGGCAAGGGAAACGGTTGCCGTGAACGAGTGCGTCAACGCGAGATAAAGCAAGAGAATTCCGGCGGCACCGAGAAATGAAAGAAGAGTGGTCATTGATTTGCCTTGGCGAGTTGCGTGTGGCGAAGAGCGGACGTCCGTGGCTCATTCGCGACTCGCCACTCTTAATTCGCGATTCCGACACTTTCCATCGGTTCAATCGCGCGTTGCCCGATGCGGTTCATTAATTGATAGGCCAAGCCCGACATGAGTCCAATCACAATCACGGCGCCTTGCCCCCAGATGCTGGCGAGAAACGGCTCGATCAGGTCAGGCGCCGTCTGACGCAAGATCACGAGAAAGGAAAACGGTGCGAGACACACGATGCGCGCTTCCCAGCGCACCCGCGTTTGGGATGTCGCGATGCGTCGCCGCGCCGACGCCAAGGCGCGAATGCTCTGACCGAGTACCGCAAGAATCGCGTTGATCGAGCCGCCTTCTTCCTTGCCCAACGTCAGGGCTTCGACAATTCGATCAAGCATCACATCCCGCCTCCGCTCGGCGACGCGGTACAGCGCGTCGACAAAATTCTGTCCGAGACTTTCGGCCGCCACCACCTCTTGAAAATCGCTTCGAACGACAGCGGGCGCGTGCTCCGCGACGATGTGCAATGCGGCATTCAGCGTGTTCGAGGCGGCAAACCCTTCGCGCAAAATATCGACGGTCTCCGCCAGCGCTTCCTGATAATCGCGTCGCCGTTTCGCGCGACGATCGTCCAGATAGGACCAGTAGCCCAAGAACCCAAGTCCGACCCCAAACAATCCGGCGGCGATCGCGCCGGTGAGCGCAAAGGCAGCGAAACCTAATCCCATTCCCAACAGCGTCGCCGTGCTCAAGAATTCCATCGCCGAGATTTTGAGATCCGCTTGGTCAATTTTTCCTTGCAACCGCGCGAGGAATCCCTTCGCGTCGTCCCGCCCGGGTGAGAGGTTGTAGCGCGGGATCGCCATGACTCCCAGCGCGATGATCAGCACACCGGCGGCACCCAGAAAGGCGAGCAGCACATTCGGTCCGTAAACCATATTCTTTCCTCATGAGCGACAATGACAGAGAGCAGAAGGCGAGGTTGGAGGATGTGTTTGAGTTGATACGTCAACCGTCGGTCCTCGCCTCCTGCTATCTGGCATCGCATCAGGTCTTGCTCGACAGGATGCCCGCCTTGAAGCTTGCGCTATGAGGGCGGGGTGTGAAGCCGTTCGGATCAATTCCGTGTTCGCGCAGGCGCGCGGCTTGATTCAACGCGTACGGCGTTCTGACGAGTTCGCCGCGCTCTGCCTCGCGTTTGAAAATCGGCTGATGCAACATGCGGCCGCCGGCTTCGACCACGCCGCTCAATTCCACGATTTCTTCGACTTGACGATGCCCGGTCATGGGATCCCGTTTCAGAAAGATGACCAGATGAAACGCGCTGGCAATCCATTCGGCCAATGTTTTCTCGTCGACGTTCGTCTCGGGAGCCAGCCGCGTGAGTTGCATGAGTCGCGTCAAGGCTTGCGAGGCCGAGTTCGCGTGGACCGTGCACATGAATCCTTCGTGGCCGGTGTTCGACGCCAGCAGCATATCGAGCGCTTCGACCCCGCGCACCTCGCCCACGACGATGCGGTCGGGGCGCATCCGCAGCGCATTCTGCACGAGTCTCCGCTGCGGAATCTCGCCGGTCCCTTCTGCCGACGGGGCGCGCGTCGTGAGATAGACCACATCTTGCACCGGCAGTTGAACTTCGCGAGTGTCTTCGACGACGACGACGCGTTCGTCGGCTGGAAAAAGACTGGCGAGGACGTTAAGGAAATTTGTTTTGCCGCTGGCGGTGCCGCCACTCACCAGGATGCCAAAGCGCGCCGCGACCGCGGCGGTCAGAAAATCGGACACCAAAACATCGAGCGTGCCAAGCCGAATTAGATCGTCCATCTGCCGCGCGATCAGACGATGGCGGCGAATGGTTACCGCCGGGCTCGGACTGGCGACAGGTGCAATCGCGACGTTGATGCGGCTGCCATCCGGCAGCTGCGCGTCAAGAATGGGATGGGTGAGATTGACTTGCCGTCCGGTCGGAGCGACGAGTCGGTTCACGAGGTCGAGCAGTTCGGCTTCGTCTGGCAGATCAACCCGTTCGGGATGTTTACCCTTTTCGTCAATGACTTGAAGTTGGCGCCCATTGATGATGATCTCTTCAATCTGTTCGTCTCCCAGATAGGCGTCGAGAACTCCAAAGCCCAGCGTGTCCGAGAGCAAACTTTGAACCAGTAGATCATCCGACGCGTCGAGCGGTGCCAGCCCTTGAAGAGGCGCCGACGCTCGATAATCGGACAGTACCTCGCGCATGAGTCGCTCCGCTTTTCCACGGGCCGGGGTGTCCACATGGGCGCGCTCATAGGCCGTAAGTTGAGCGATCAGTTTCTCGCGCACCAGCCGTAGGACGACATCGTACGCGCGCTCGCCTTTTTGTGGCTGTTGCTGTGCCGCGGCCACGGCTGTAGCCAGCGCGCTGCGTTGCAGTGTCGGTGTGTTTTGGTCTGTCATTCGTCAAGCTCCCAACATCCGCGCGATGAGACCTTTTTTCTTTTCGGCGCCCATGAGACGCCGCCGCTGGGCCCAGATCTGATTCACCGGTGGATAAAGCATCGCCGCTAGCGCGACCATCTGATTCGCCATCTCACCCGGTCCATCCAGGACGAGCGGCGTACCGCGATTCAGACTCGCGGTCACTTTGGGTCCGCCGTCGGGCAGCACACCCAGTTCCGGCATTTCCAGCGAATCCACGATGTCCTTGCGAGCGATACCGTGTTCCGGGTGAAAGCGATTGATAATCAGTCGAAATTTGCTCGGGTCGAGTTGCAGTTCTTTGCGCAGCGTATCGAGGACTTCTTTCGTGGAGAGCACGCTAGCAACATCCGGATTCGTGACGACGAAAATATAGTCCACTTGCCGCAACGTTTGCAGATGCAGGGCGGCATTCGTATCTTGCCCTAAATCCACGACGACAAAATCCGCCATCATTTTCAACGTGTCTAAAAGGTCGCCCATAAAATTCAGACCGTTTTCGCCTTGAAAACACAATTCGCCGGCGAGGTGTTGTTTCGGAATCCCCATGAGGACAGAGAGATTGCCGCGAAACGGTATGAGCATCGCTTGCACTTCACTCGCGGTCAGGCGCGCGTGAATCGCGAGGGCGCTCGCGTTCGTTCCACGCGCGTTGAGCATCGCATTCACCGTGTAGCGGTTGGCGATGGAGAAGAGATTATTCTTCCAGAGCGGTTCCCGGATTCGAAAATGGAGATGGACATTGCCGCCGGCCATGTTGGCGTCCAGAAGCACGGTTTTACGATTCGCGATAATTCCCAAAATTGCCGTAAGATTTTCGGCGATGGTACTTTTCCCCACGCCGCCTTTCGCGCCCCACACGGCCACGGTCGCTTTCTCCCAACCGTGCGCCGCAATGATCTGCGCGGTTTCGGGCGAGATTTGTGGGATGTACCCTGGCGCGGATCGCTCGCGGAGCGCATCTTGCACGGCGGTATGAATCATGGTCACCAGCGCGCGCGCCTGCGCTTCGCCGAGCGGCAGATCCACATGGCCTTTGACGCCGATCTGATATAATTTCGGTCCCCAATCGCCTTGGGCCGGAACCGCCCCGATCACGACAATCGGTTTCTTCGGGTTGTGGTACATTTTCTGAATATCGCCCAACTCAAAACCGGGGAGCAGCGGGGAGACCAGAGCCGCATCGACTTCATGCACGAGCGCATCGGGAAGGAGCCGCGCACCGTCCTGGCACCATGTCACAATCTCAATGCCATTTGCATTGCCGGGAGCGAAGACCGCGCTGAGCTGTTGAACATCACCCCACTCGCGCAGGGCGACCAGCAGTTTCAAATTCCGCGGCGCGATAGTTGCGGATTGAGAATCTGAATGACGCGTGTCTTGGGTCGACTCTTGAATCAGGTCAGAGCGCACTGTCTCGTCTCCGTGAACGAATGAACCGAATCCCCAATACCAATATGATGAGGACGACAAAGCCCGCACCGCACGGAATGAGTACGCCGAGCAGCGCATCGGCACTCGAATTGGCGGTCGTAATCGGGATCTCCGGTCCCGCGACGCTGGTTGGTTGCGCCGATCGAGCGCGCGACGTTGGTTTCGGTTCGAGTGCTCGCGGCGTTGCTGTCGGCGGCGTGGCAGGCGAAGTCGTGGTCGCGGTCGTTGGAGTTGCGAAAACCTGTAACCCGGATACTTGAACCCGCTCACGCATCATCCACAGCAGAAAATCATTGAACGTGACGCCGAGGGTCGGATCATGTGCGGCGGTATCCACGGCGAGGGGTGAACGCAGCGCCAGATGCACGCGCCCATTGTCCATTGCCCATGTGACGAGTTCAGCGCTCGCACGCGTGATGAGCACGGTGACCGATTCGATGTCGCCTTTGACGTAGGCCGGCACACTCGTTCGTGAGTTTTGGTCACCGTTCGTAAAATTCAGCGATGCGTTCGCGAACGCCGGATTCGGAATTTGTTGAAACCGCACCGCGACGATTGGCACGTTATCAAGCACAATCTTGCTGGCGGGGAGGTTCATGTCCCCCGGAAATAGATTCTGCGGAACTGATATGACCGGCGCGGCTGCGGTCGGTAATGCAGCCGGACGCCCTGGGGTTGGATTGGTCGGAAATGCCACCGAGCTAAAGGGGGTGGGTGTGGCAATCAAATTTGAAAATGTTGAAGTCCCGGTATTCGGAAGCACCCCGGTCGCCAGTCCGATGATGAGGTCCACGCGATCAGTGGGTGCCAGTTGCGCTGGCGCATTTTTCGCGTCCACCGGAATGACCATAACGACTTGGTTCGGATCGGACAGGATCAGCGCGAGCCGATTCGCGGCGGCCGGATTGTTCGGCGCGATGATCGCGCTTTTCCGCAGCGGTTCGCCGGCGTGAATGTTTTCAACGACGAAGCCGCCCAAATATTGGTCAACCTCTTCACGGAGAATCAGGGTGTGCGCGACTTGCGAATTGACGTGTTGGGCATCGAGGCCCAAGACACTTTCATCAATCCGCGTATAGGCGGGAATATCGTCTAGCGCGATCACGACGGAGTAGGGTGGCGGCGCCATCAGGCCGCCGAGGATCAGAAAGCCGCCAAAAGCCAGACCCGCCAACACGATGCCGATTGCAAATGTTGCCGAACGCAACATAGACTAAACCTCACTTTTCCTTGGACTCGAACAGAATCGCAATTTCGCCTTGGAGTTTTTCCACGGCTTCGTTCATCTGGCGCAAGATCGCCGTCAACAACTGAACTTCGCTTCCCGTCAATTCATCCAGATTCGCTGCGCGTATCTTAATCAGCGCCTGTTCTAAACCGAATAGAGTCTCACCCCACGGACCCCGCGCAACGGACTCAACCATCGCCTGGGCGATTGGGGTCGGCAGGTTCGGCGCGTCACGCCGTAGCGCGTCAAACCAGAGCATCAAAACTGGATCGTCCGAACTCGCCCCGGCTCGTGAACCGTCACGTGATCCATCACTTTTCATGGCGTTGTTCAGCCAGCGGGTCGACCTTTTCGGCGATCACTTCTAAGCGATAGTCGCGCCGCGGGACATGTCGCGGCGTTGGCGGCGCGGTTTCCATTTCACTTGCCGGTGATTCAGAATCTGAATCCGCAGGTATGTCCCAACTACGCAGTCGTCCCTGCACGCGCACGGCCGCGCCTTCTTTGAGATCGAGCTGCTTGAATTCCCAGGCCGGCTTGCCGATGATGATCACCGTCACATAATCAGCGTCGTGGCCGCTGCTTAGCCTTAGAATGGCTGTGTGCTCAAGATCCTCCGTTGGCATAGGCGACGCCGGCGTGCCCGCGGCTGAACGGGGCGGGCGCGGCACCGCCAGACGAAACGCGACTTTGTGTAATCCCTTTTTGGTGGACGTGTAGTTCGGCGTGTGGCACAAACGCCCCTGCAACAGAACCCAGTTATTTTGCATGTCGCATCGACCTCGGGTTCGGAGATTGGACGTGCCGGGCGCGCCGCCGGCGTTTCGAAAGAAATCCGGGCTTGACCACGAGCGCCCGCGAGACTCCCGGCTGTCTCCGCAATGCGCCGGCGCGCTGTAAGGTCAGGATCTGATACTGCACCGCGCCCGTCGAAACGATCCCGACGCCGTGTCCGATTTCACGAACGGTGGGCGCGTAACCGTGCTGGGCCGTAAACTGGACGATAAACTCGCAAATCTCAACGCGCCGTTTCGTGATCTCGATCAAGCGATCCTCCGCGCCGTCAAAACGGCATGGGCGTTTTTGGCGTTATGACGATATGCGTCAGACTATAATTTATTTATCAATTATCGTCAATATAGAACAACCTTAAATTATTACATGCCGTATGGACAATCGTCATACGCTGTGTTATACTCCGCTCAACACGGTGGAGCCCGACGAACTCTGGAGGCACGACCACTTGGGAGGAATGTTCGATGGAAGAGATCTTGATCGACGGCGCGAAGATCCGCGCCCTGCGGGACAAGCGCCGCTGGACGCAGTCTGACTTGGAGCAGTCTTCCGGGGTGGACCAGGGCATCATCTCGAACCTCGAAAATGACCGCAAGGAAGGCACGCGGATTGAAACACTCGTCGCGCTGGCGCGCGCGCTCCAAGTCGCGACGGACGATCTGCTCGTGCCGGCCAAGCCAATTCCGATCGAGCCCACCGACCCGCAACTTGACGTGATGATGCGACTCGTTGAGGACATGACCGCGGCAGAACGCGAATCGGCCGAAACGTTTATGCGCTTTGTGATTTCACGACGAAAAAGGGGCAAGCCGCGCGTCCGGCATCGGTGAACGCCGCGAGATTCGCGGCGTTGTGCGATTGGACATTTACGAAAGGAGAGGCGACCGGGCTGGGGTCAGGCACCCCCGGCAGTCGAAGGGAATAATCTACCGATGAATTTAGCGCAGAGGCGAAGCCAGGAAATCCGGCGCCGGTATCACGTGCAGAAACCCGGCGACATCACACGCGTGCTCGACGCGGAAGACGTCCACGTGTTCCGATTCCCATTCGTGGGGCGTTTGGAAGAAATGATCGTTTACAATTGGATTGGCATCCAAGTTTCGCTTGTCGATTCGCGTCGAGTGCATGAGTTGCTCGCGCACGCCTTCGGTCATTATCTACTGCATGCCGGCAACCAGCCCTTTTATTATCTTCAACATCAGCGGGCCGTCGCACGGCAATGGGAGAAACAGGCCTGGGATTTTGCCTTTGAACTTTTGATGCCCGCGGAGGAAGTGGAGCGGCGGCTGCGCGCGCGACGATCGGATGACGATTTGCGCGAGCACTTTCAAGTCAGTGAAGAATTTTTTCAACAGCGGATGAAGGCATGGGGCGAGGAATGTTCTGGTAACGGAGTTATTCCTACTGAGGAGGAGGAGATGAACGTGGATCCCGATTTCTCGAGATCTAAACGTGATTCATTTCTCCGCTCGCTTCGACAAATGCAGTGATCGTTTGAGTCGGTGAGATCGAACCGGGGAACTGCGGCGCTGACGGGTTGACTTTCTAACTCTCGTTGCGCGCCAATGGACACATTCGGATATAGATCATCGCAAAAACAATTTTGCGATGATGTCCGGGGTGTCCATTTCATTTTAGAGGAGAAAATCCAAAGCCGGAATGAATCAACGGCGATTCAATTTGGAATGAGGAGGTGATTAGAGGACTTTATGCAAAGAAGGTAATCCATGCTTGTTCAAAAGGTTGGCTCACCGCAACTCAACGTCCTGCCGCCGGCACTGCCGGCATTTCCTTCGGCAGAGGCAATTGCGATCGGTGCGGTCAACGAGAGCCAGCTCTTAACGGTCTTGACCGACATGTGCCGATGTCTACTCGCGGCACAGCCACAAATTAATCGACCGTCCACAACGGCCGATACCTTTGACCATCCTCCCGTAGTCAAGGCATCTTCGGAGTCACCCGATGATCCTATATCCGCCGCATCAAGTCCGCCCGCGTCGAAGGGTTAGCGAATGCGCCGCGTCTTCGTCCTCGCCGCGGTTTTTCGTGGCTTGAGCGCGCGTGGATCCACCGGCTTGATCAGCGACTCCACTTCGGCGCGCTTGAAGCGGTAGCCGACGATGCCATCGATGGCATACGCCGGCAGAATTCCGTCGCGGATCAATTTCTTGATCGTATTGCGTGTGGCGCCCAGGATTTGGCAAACGTCTTTCATCTTCAGCCAATCCGTGGTTGGCTCTCCCGCTCTTTTCGCTCTACTAGATTTGACCATATTTGACCATATTTGACATATACGAACAAGTGTGCTATATTATGACCATTCTTAACTATAGCACAGTTTCAAGCGCGCGCCAACATCGGAGTTCCTAAAAACGCCAGCCATTCTGCTACCGCCATCACCTCGAAGATAATCAAAATGGAAACTAACTTTCGCGGTCGCATCCGACCCAAAACGGATTCTGGTCCCCCGTCGGTTCGCCTCGCCTGCAAGCGCCTTGCGTTCGTCTACCAGCGTCTCTCGACGACCGAACAAAAAAAGAATAGTCGTTATTCCTTGGAACGTCAGGACGATCTCAAGCGAATGGCGCAAGAAGACGGCTATTCCGATGAACTGGTCCATGTCGAGCGCCGCGACCTCGGTGTGTCCGGAACCTTGGGACAGGAAGAGCGCGAAGGGCTCGCGTATCTCATTCACCTGATTGAACAGGATCAGGTAGAGAGCGTTTATGTGATCGAGATCAGCCGCATCTCGCGCGATCAAACATTAATTGATGGACTCCAGTTTGGCGAACTGTGCCGCAAGCACGATGTGATCATCGTGACCCCCACGATGCGCCTGAATCTGCGCGATGAAATGCACCTGCGGATGTATCGCTACGAAATTGATCGCGCGGCCGAGGAACTGAAATCGATCCGCTCTCGCATGCAGGGCGCCAAAAACATGAAAGCGCGGCACGGCTACGCCGTGGGCGGCAGCCTCCCCACCGGTTACATCCTCGATACCGATGAAAAGCTGCCCGATGGATCGCTCAATCCTAATCACCAAAAGTATAAAATCTATGAACCGCATGCGCAAGTCGTCCGCACCCTGTTTCAAATGATGGCCAAGCCCGGCGCCTACTTCAAAGCCATCGCGCTCGAATGCAAACGCAATTCAATTGTCTTTCCACCCATCCCCGACGAACTCCGGGTGACCAAAGGAAATGCGACCGCGTTCTCTAACACGCCGACGAACGCGGATGGGAGCTACCCGATTTCCCTGTCGCGCATCGAAACGATTTTGACCAACCCCGCCTACATCGGCTGGTTCCTCTGGAGTGGTGAGGTAATTAGCAAGACAAATCATGCGCCCATCATTGACGAGGAAACTTTTTGGACGGTCCAAAAGAAAACAAGAAACAAGGGATTCAAACGCACGGAACTACATGACCCGATGCCTCTGGCGGGGTTGCTGCATTGTACAATGCATCCGTCGCCGCGACGGATGATTGGAAGCAACATGCGCGAGCGGGCACACGCCAACTACCGCTGCGTCGATAAGCACTATGAAGAAACGTGTGCGATTTTTACGTCCTATCTGCTCGACGGTCCGATCGCCGAACTCGTGATTTCGCAATGTTCTTTTCCGCAGTACTCGGAGCAGGTCTTAGATCGACTGACCCAGGAATACGACTCGGCGCGCGACAAAGCGGCGACCTACAAGCGCGAATATCATCGGATCCTTGATGAAATCGAAAACCTCAAAGCGAACTTGACCCGCACCCGCACACCGAAACAAGTCGATGTTCTGCTCGAACTCATCGACGCGAAATTGAAAGAAAAAGAACGGCTCGCGTCACTCGAGAGTCAGCCAATGGGCCAAGTGCTCTCCGCCGCCGAAGTCAAGACCGTCAAGGAATTCCTCTCGAATCTCGCCACCGGCTGGGAGCAAATGACCGACGCGGTGAAAAACACTTTCCTCTCTCTGTTGCTCGAGCGGATTGACATCATTCACAACGTGGCTACAATAACCGCGACGGTCACGTGGCGGACCGGACTCAAGCAAACCATTCGCATTGAGCGGTCGTTTGTAGACTTGCAAAAGACTTGGACCAAGGCTGAAGATGATATCGTGCGCCCCAACTACGCTTCGATGGAAAAAGCCGAGCTTTGCAAGCAGCTACCGGGACGAACGTGGGGGTCAATCCGATGGCGCGGCCGTATTTTGGGAATTGACCGGCCGCTGGAATCCAGATTAAAATATTCTAGCTCCCTGCCGTATTCTCCCGAAGAAGATCAAATCATCCGCGATTTTCACGCTTTCAAGATCACGCGTGAGGAAATGCGTGAGCGCTTGGCTCATCGGAGCGATGATTCGGTCTGGCTGCGCGGAAAGCGACTGGGACTCAGAAGACGTGAGCAATTTGCCAAATGGTGTTTCGTTCCTGACGACGAGTCGCCCGAATCTGGAACAAATGGCGACAGAGAGGGTACTCTCGAAGTGATTACGGACAAAAGCCGCTCGAAGACAAGACGGTTACGATTAGCCGCGCGCAGGGCTCGCTCAGTTTTCCGGCGAATTTTATGCTCGTCGCCGCGATGAACCCCTGTCCCTGCGGGTACTATAACGATCCCGTGAAAGAATGCACCGATTCGCTCGCGAATGTTTTGCGCTACCAAAGACGCATCAGCGGTCCTTTGCTCGACCGGATTGACATTCACATCCAGGTGCCGCGCGTGGATTACGAAAAACTTGCTGGCGACCGCGTCGGCGAATCGTCGGAGAAAATCCGCGCGCGCGTAGAGCCGGCGCGGGCGCGACAACGCGCGCGGTTTGCCGGCACGCGATTGCAATGCAACGCGGATATGGGTCCCGCCGAGGTGCGCAAATATTGTCCGGTGGACGAGGCGAGCAAAAATCTTTTGCGCGCGGCGATGCAGCAACTGCAACTCTCGGCGCGCGCGTATCATCGCATCCTCAAACTCGCGCGGACGATTGCCGATTTAGAGGGCAACGAGAAAATCGAAACGGCGCACATCGCCGAGGCGATTCAGTATCGGCCGCGGAAGCAAGGATAACTCCAAGACGGCGTTGGGGACGTGAGCGTAGCGGAATGCGTTGGCGCGGACACGGAGGGGAGTCGGGTTCATCGTCATTGCGCCAGTACGCGCGCCAGCTCGAGGAACTGGAGATCGAGCGGGTTCTTCATCCCGGCGACTTGATCGAGCGGCGTGGCGGCAATCTCTCCATGCCGCAAGCCAATCAGCACGCCGTGTTTGCCCTGCACGAGTTGGTCAATCGCAGCTACACCGCTGCGCGTCGCGAGCAGACGATCGAACGCCGTAGGGACGCCGCCGCGCTGAACGTGACCCAGGATCGTCACGCGCAATTCAAAACCAATCCGCTTTTCGTGCTCGGCAAAGTAATTCGCGATCTTTTGCGCGTTGTAGCGGCAGCCTTCCGCCACAATCGCGAGCGCGTGGAGTTTGCCGCGCTGGTTCGCGTCGGCGAACGCGCGCGCAATCTCTTCGGGCGTGGTCTCGACTTCAGGAATCGCGACAATCTCCGCGCCGCCCGCGATGCCGGTCATCAAGGCAAGATAGCCGCAATCGCGTCCCATCACTTCGACCAAAAACGCGCGCTCCATGCTGGACGCCGTCGTGCGCAAGCGATCCATCGCTTCGAGCGCGATGTTCAGCGCCGTGTCCACGCCAATCGCCATTTCCGTTCCGTACAAGTCGTTGTCGATCGTCGAGGCGATTCCGATCACCGGAAAATCCAGGCGCGCTAATTCGTGCGCGCCGCGCTGCGAGCCGCTTCCGCCGATCACGACGAGCGCCTCGATCTTTTTTTCTTCCAGACGCGTCAGCGCGACGTGACGCCCGGCTGAGGTTTCGAACTCGGGACTGCGCGCGCTCCCTAGCATCGTGCCGCCGGCATGAATGATCCCGCCGACCGAACGGGGATCGAGCCGGAGAAATGCGCCTTCGAGCAAGCCAGCATAGCCGCGTTTGACCCCGAACATTTCAAACCCCGCGCCGATTCCCGCGCGGACCACCGCGCGGATCGCCGCGTTCATTCCGGGCGCGTCGCCGCCGCTGGTCAAGACCGCGACGCGTTTCATTGGTAAATCTCCATCAACTGTCCCAGCAATTTGAGCGCCGCCGCTTTATCGCGTTGAAAAGCATTTCTGCCGATGATGGAACCGAATCCGCCGCCGGCGCGGATCGCGCGCGCTTCGGCGAGGAGAGCCGCATCGTCGACGCGTTCGCCGCCGGAGAAAATGACGATCCGCCGCCCGTTGAAGGTCGCTTGAATGACGTGCCGCACCCGTTCCGCCGGCGCGGCGCGCGGAATGGGTTGTTCGTCGTAGATTTTTTTGTTTTCGGCGAGTTCGATATTTTCGGTCGGCAGTTTGACTTTGATAATGTGCGCCCCCAATTCCGCCGCGATATGGGCTGCGTACGCGATCACATCCAGCGCGGTCTCGCCCGCTTTGCTCAACTCGCTGCCGCGCGCGTACGACCAAACGACGACGACTAATCCAACCGCTTTTGCCGCGTAGACAATCTCGCGGAGTTGTTCGTACTGCAGACGCCGCTCGCTCGAGCCGGGATAAATGGTGTACCCCACTCCGACGCAGCCCAGTTGCAAGGCGTCGGCAACGGACGCCGTTTGCGCGCCGAGCGGATCGCGTTCGCTTTGCAGGATGTCGTGGCTGTTCAGTTTGAGGATGAGGGGAATTTGGCCCGCGAATTCCGCCGCGCCCGCTTGCAGAAAGCCGAGGGGCGCCGCGTAGGCGTTGCAGCCCGCCTCGATCGCCAGTTGAAAATGGTAGCGCGGATCGTACGCCGGCGGGTTGGGCGCAAAACTGCGCGCGGGACCATGTTCGAATCCTTGATCGACCGGCAGAATCAGCAAACGTCCGGTCCCTCCCAGTCTGCCGTGATTGAGCAAGCGAGAGAGATTCGTCAACACGCCGGGATTTTCTCCGGCATACCCGTCTAAAATTTCTCGAATGCGCTGTGTCATACAAACTCCTTCACGCGATGCTATGTATTATATCCGTTCGCTCCAAGCCGGCAATAAATAACCGGCAGGGTTGCCTTTTGACAACGGTCTTGCCGCGGGCTATCCCGCGGGCGGCGCAAGTTACCATTCTGCAAAGCAATCTCGCTTCGCTGTTGCAACGCACCACGCACGCGCTTCACCGCGCGCCTGCACCGATGCGCTCGATTAGCGCGTGACGCTCGTCCAGATTGCCCGGCGCTTTCCGCCGCATTAAAGACATACCAGCGCGGCTATCGCAGCGGCACAATTGCTCCATCTTCCCATTCGGTTCCGCATACGCGACAAAGACTGCCTCAGCCAACGCCCCGACAAAACGATTGCGTTGGATCGCGTTATCCGCGATCATTCGTTTTTGTTTTTTCGGAAACGGCGACAAGAAGAGCAACTGCCCTTGCTCAAGCGGCCGTTTGAACTCGGCGCGTAATCGCATTCCTTCGATGCTACGCGCGGGGCAAATGATAACGGGTTGCTTGCCACGCAATAGAATGTTCAGCGCCTCGCGTTCCATTGGGGAGTGAAAGCCGCCGATAACCGCACTGCCGGCTTGCCGCAAATTTTGGGCAAGGTCGTAGGTTTGCAGGATGAGAGTGCCCGGACATTTTTGCGAGCAAAAGAGCGCGAGCGTTTTGTTTTTCAGATTTCCGAGATCGCCGAAGGCGGTAATGGCCGCGGGTGCGGCGTCGCGCAGACACGTTTTGAGTACGGGAGGGTAGTGGGGATCGGATTGAGAAAGGTAAGGACTCGTCCAAGAATAACTTGAGCAGTTTGTGATATACTTGTCTCACATTGCTCAGTGAGGCAAGCCAAATGCCGAAATCCGAACACCGTCCGATTCGTCGTTGTCATTGTGGAATTTGTCAAAGCCA
>JACQGS010000065.1 GCA_016199405.1 Chloroflexota bacterium
GATTACCCATAAGTCGTTTGTAAAGTTGAATGCACGCTCGGTGGACGCTTCCCGACTACGCGCAAGGGCGGAATCTGAGTGCGAAACAACTTGACGTTTGAGTTATGGGTAATCACCAGCCATATTCGGTTAAGTTACCCCGGCAACAAAGCGCGCTTTGCCCATCCAAACAAGCCGCCCAACGCGTTCGACCTTGTTTGTTTAGAGCGAGCATTCTCGCTTCTTGCAGAACTTTCTCGCGCGCTCCAGTGCAAAAGTCCGATCGCGGTTGCAAATGCCGGCGTCGATACCCGGTCAGAAAATCCCTCGACTTCCAAAGGAAATCCGATTCGGACCGGCATTTTCAAGACCTCGCGGGCTTTTGCCTTCAGACCCGGTAGGCTCGCTGCCCCACCGCAAAGCACGACGCCGGCGGGAAGCAAGTTATCGTACCCTGACCGCTTGATCTCGGTCAAGATCAAATGCAAAATCTCTTCCACGCGCGCGTCAATGATTTCGGCGGTGAGGCGCAGTGAAATTGGGCGATGTCCTTCTTCGCCGAAAGACGCCACATCAAAGTTTTGATCTTCCGAAATTCCACTGAGGTCAATTCGACCGTGCTGAATTTTCAATTCCTCTGCCGCCGCGAACGGCGTCCGCAAGCCCACAGCAAGATCGTTCGTGATATTCATTCCGCCAATCGGCAGAACGATGGACTTCCAGACGCTTCCATCAATAAACACTGCGATGTCCGTCGTGCCGCCGCCAATATCCGCCAGAATCACCCCCATTTCTTTTTCCGCCGGTGTCAGCGCGGCTTCGCCGGACGCGATCGGGGCGAAAACGATTTCGCTTGCCGTGACGCCGGCGGACTGCGTTGCTTTCAACAAATTTTGGATCGGCGGTACCGCGCCCGTCGCGATGTGCGCGTCCACTTCCAAACGAAACCCGATCATGCCTAACGGTTCTTTCACGCCTTCTTGCCCATCCAGCGTGTAACCGCGCGGGATCGCATGAACGATCTCGCGATTCTGCGGAACCGCAATCGCTTCCGCCGATTCCAGCGCACGATCAATATCTTCTTGCGTCACCGCACGGTCGCCGTGAATTGCCGCGATGCCGCGCGAATTGGCGGACTCGATATGGGTGCCGGAGATGCTGACGACGGCGCTGTGCATATTAAAGCCAGAAACGCGTTCGGCTTGCTCCACCGCGCGCGCAATCGATTCTGCCGCCTGATTTACGTCCACGACGACGCCTTTGCGCAAACCGCGCGACGGCACAACCCCCGCGCCAAGCACGCGCAAATTTCCCCTTTCGGTTCTCTCGCCGACCAACGCGCAGATTTTGCTCGTGCCAACATCAACTACTGCAGTGGGTGCAATCATGTCTTTTTCCTTTATTGATAGAACGGTTCGCCTTGTCCGACGTCAATGAATTTGATACTCTTGCCTTTGAGTTGCGCGATCAGCGCACGCGCGACGGCAACTTTGCCAAGCATCTCGTTCGCGTCGCCAAAATAAATCTTCCAACCCTGCTCAGTCATCAGCGCGATGCCGCGCCCATTCGACCACTCGTACACTTTCGCCGATTCGCCCCAGGTATCGCGCAACTGGCGAAATGCCTCAAACGGTTTCGCGGGCGCACGCTGTCCCACTTTGACCGGCGCGGCGTCTACGTCGCGCAAGGTAGGCACATCCATTAACGCGGCGCGCGCGACAATCGTGATGCCATCCGCGTCGACCCAATAATTTTCCGAGCCGCGCGCCCACGTCAACACCGGCTGACGCTCTTGAATTTCTACCTTGACGCGATTCAGCAAGCCGGTTTGAACGCGGACCGTTTTTATTTCGGGCAAACGCATGAGCGTGCGTTCAATGCTGGCAGAATCAATAAAGAAAATGTTATAGCCGTTGACGCCGCTCGCGCGCTGAATTTCTGAACTCGTTAAATACCGCGCGCCCACAATTTCAATCTCGTCAACATAGAACCAATCGGTGTTGAAAAGGAGCAGCAAGGATGCGATCAATACGCCGAGCGCTCCCCCCGCCAGTAATTTACTGCGTAACTGCGCGTCCGAAGCCGGCGCAATCGCCGGGGCGAGCGCCGCAGCCGTCGCGGTCGTATGCAATCGGACCCGGCGCGGCGAACGACGTTGATTGGTTGTGGAGGCAGATCGATTGCGGCGAGTTTGCATTAGGATTCGCTTACCAATCAGACCAATGTCACACCTGCACTTGCGTTACCGCAGGTGCAAGTGTTGCGAGCCGCCGAAGGCATGTGCGAAGCAATCCCCGGGTTCCAATGGCAAAAAGCATCATTCCAATTGGGGCTTGGGGATTGCTTCGTCGCTGATCCTTCCCCTTTACTGCGTTCAGGGTCAGGACGCTCCTCGCAATGACACTTCAACGCTTACTTTTTCTTTTCCGCGTGTCGCTTCAAAGCCAAGTCAATCAAGCGATCAATCAGATCGGGATACGCGATGCCGCTGGCTTGCCACATGCGCGGATACATGGACATCGCCGTGAAGCCGGGAATCGTATTGATCTCATTCAAAATCAGTTTGTTGCTGCTATTTTCCAGAAAGAAATCCACCCGCGCCATAGCACTCCCATCAATCGCGTGGAATGCGCGAATTGCCAATTCCTGCGCTTTTTGCGCGATCCCGGGCGGCAGAACTGCCGGCACAATCAATTCCGTGCCGGCATCCTCGCCGTACTTGGCGGCGTAATCGTAAAATTCTCGTTTCGGAATAATTTCGCCCGGTACCGAGGCAATCGGCTCATCATTTCCCAGCACGCTACATTCGATCTCGCGACCCTCGACCGCGCGTTCGGCAATGATCTTGCGATCAAATTGCGCGGCGGTGGCGAGCGCTTGCGTCAGTTCGTCCCAATTGTGCGCCTTGGTGACGCCGACACTCGATCCGAGATTTGCCGGCTTGACAAAACAGGGATAGCCAAACGCGCTTTCCACGCGGCGGATGGTCTCTTCCGGATTGGCTTCCCATTCGCGACGCAAAATAACGATCCAATCCGCGAGCGGTAAATCATGCGCGCGAAAAATTGCCTTCATCAACGCTTTATCCATTCCGACTGCACTTGCCGCGACGCCCGCGCCGACGTACGGCAGATCCGCCAGCTCGAGCAGTCCCTGCACCGTGCCATCCTCTCCCAACGGTCCGTGCAACAATGGAAACGCAACATCAATCTGCGCGAGCGGCGATAAAGACGTGTTCCCATTCTTCTCGCGCGGAATTAGATCAATACTTGAAACACTACTTTCCCTGCTGGTACTATCAACCGAAGAAAGATCCTGTAGCAAAGGCGTCGGGCTTGCGGCGGCAAGTTGTTTTAGCACCTGATCGCCGGCTAACCAGCGTCCTTCTTTCGTGATGCCAATCAGAACCACAGCATATTTTTCGCGATCCAGCGCGCGCGCGACCGATTGCGCGGACGCCAGCGAGACTTCGTGCTCGCTCGATTTGCCGCCAAAGATCAGCCCGACGCGGATCTTTTTACTCATCGCCGACAACCTCAATCTCCAACTCCAACACAATTCCGAATTTCGCTTGGACTCGTTCGCGCACCGTATCCACCAATTCCAAAACATCTCTTGCGCGCGCGCCGCCGTGATTCACAAAAAAATTTGCGTGCGCCTCCGATACTTCCGCTTTGCCCGCTCGCATTCCTTTGCACCCGGCTTGTTCAATCAAGCGCCCTGCAAAATCATCGGGGGGATTCTTGAACATCGAGCCAACGCTTGGATCGGTTGGCTGCGTGCGCCGCCGATGTTGTGTGTACTCATTCATTCGCGCGATGCACACCGCCGGTTCATCGCGCCGCAGTTCAAACTCGGCGCTCAAAATAATCTCGTCACGCTTACCCTTGAAGCGGCTCGCGCGATAAGCAAACGCCAAATCGTTCTTGGGTAACTCGCGCGTGCTGCCCTGCGAATCTAAAATGCTCACGCGCTGGAGAATATCGGCGATGCATCCGTTATGCGCGCCGGCATTGCTCGCCACCGCGCCGCCGATCGTGCCCGGCACGCCGATGCCCCACTCCAAGCCGCTCCAGCCCTCGCGCGCAAACCGATTTGCCAAACCCGGCAACGACGCGCCGCTCTCCGCGCGCATGATCGCGCGCGATGGTCCGTTCGGCGCGAGTGAAGATTGATCGCAATGATTCTCGATCACCAGCCCGCGCACACCGCCATCGCGCACGAGAATGTTCGATCCGTTGCCGAGAATAAAAATCGGAATTGCCAATTGCCGCGCGAGCTGAACCGTCTGAACGAAATCGGCAATCCGATCCACGCGCACGAACAAATCGGCGGGACCGCCAATGCGCAGCGTGGTATGCGGCGCGAGCGGCTCGTTGCTTTTCGCGCGCCCGCGCATTGCCTCGCGGAATTGATCGAGTCGGCTCGCGGCTAGCGTTGGAATCTGCCTTTGCGTCGGCTCAACATCCGGATCGTATCCTCCAGATCATCTGCCGGCGGCGGTGGGGGTGGCGGCTTGCCGGCAGTGTAAATGCTCGTGCCGGCAAGAAACAGCCCAAAGATCGCCCAGCCCGCCACAATCGCCGCGTAATAGTTGCGGATGTTTGGCTCCGATTGCAACGTGTAATTGATATTGACCGGGAGCTCGAGCAAAAACGCAATCGCTTGAATCGTTGGACCCGGTACGATCAAGAACCAGATCAGAATTCCCTCGAACAAGACCTTGAAAAAGACGCGCGAATCCATCGCGGCTTTGCCGGCGATCATCAAAAGGATCATGAACACGGTAAGAATAAGCAAGTACGACCGCGGCTCTTCTTTTTGGATGAAATCCAGGATCGGCAAATTCCAGCCCTTTGCCGCCACGCCGACGACACGCAGTACGATGTAGATGGCAATCATCGCTAATAGATCATCAAGAATGCCTTTTGTTTTGGTCGCACGCGCATAAAAAATAAAAACGAGACCAATCGTCACAATGGCAAGCAGACCGGTGATTGCCGCATTCGCCAATCCGAAGTTACCAATGTAAATCAATCCGGCTCTGGAATCGAACTTGACCGCCGCGACGGCACCGGCAGTTACCGTATCGATCCACGTGCCCGCGTTCTCAAACCACGTGAACGGCGGGCGATCCGGTTTAAAGAGATCCGTCGTGCGCAAAAAATTCACGAGCGCGCGCTGCCATTGCCCGGGAATTAGAAACACCGACGCGGTCAGCAAGCCCCACCAGAATATGCCGGTTCGTTGCAAATTGAATACTTCACGCATCGTTCAACCTCCCAACCGCGCATTCAACAATGCTTGCAGTTGATCGCCAACGCGATTCACGTCTCCCGCGCCCATCGTCAGCACGACGGCGGCGCGCGCAATCTCCGTGTTCAAACGCGGCGCAATCTCATCCAGCTTTGCGATATAGCGCGCATCCGGATGATGCATTTCTGCGACGATTAGTCGGCTGTGAACGCTCCCATCGTCTTTTTCGCGCGCCGCGTAAATATCCGCGACGATGACGTGATCCGCATCCTCGAACGCGTTTGCAAAATCGTGCAACAATGCGCGCGTGCGCGAAAATGTGTGCGGTTGAAAAACCGCCCACACTGCCCTGCCCGGAAAGCGTTCCCGCGCGGCGGCAAGCGTGACGCGAATTTCCGTCGGCAAATGCGCGTAATCGTCTACGATCGCGATGCCGCCGCTGTCGGCTTTCAGTTCGAATCGCCGCGCCGCGCCGCGGTACGCACGCAACGTCGCTTGCGCGATGCCGCGCGGGATGCCGAGATGTTCCGCGACCGCGATGGAGGCGAGCGCATTCAGCACATTGTGTTTGCCCGGCACGCGCAATTGAAATTCGCCGACGGGCGCGCCGGCGCGCCACGCTGTAAAATTATTTCCGCCTTGCGCGTTCGCGCGAATGTCTTGCGCGCGCAGATCGTTCGTTTCGGCGAAGCCGTAGCGGATTACGCGCGCGTTGGAATATTTTGCCTCCCGCGCGGCGCGGACGGAATCACCGCATACAATCAACGTCCCCTGGCGCAGTATGCGTTGAATAAATTCGCGGAACGCGCCGGCGACATCGTCTTCGTCGCGATAAATATCAGGATGATCCATTTCGATATTTGTCACAATGCCAATCTGCGGCGTCAAACCTAAAAATGCGCGCTCGTACTCGTCCGCCTCAATCACAAAATATTCTCCATTACCTGCCCGCGCATTCGCCTGCCATTCCGGAATCATACCGCCGATTATCGCGGTCGGGTCGAGTCCGGCATTCGTCAGCATCAGCGCGATCATCGCGCTCGTCGTCGTCTTGCCGTGCGTGCCGGCGATGGCGATGGTCTTTTTGCCGGCGGTGAGTTTGGGAAAGAAATCATAGCGTTTGTCTACGCGAATCAAACGCGCGCGCGCAGCAATAATTTCCGGATTGTCTTGACGCGCGGCAGACGTGACCAATAGCAAATCGGCATTCCCAACATTATCCGCGCGATGCCCGATGAAAATTTTTGCGCCCAGCTTTCCTAATTCGCCCGTGATCGGCGACGCGACTAGATCCGACCCGCTCACCGCGACGCCGCGCGCCAACAACACGCGCGCGATTGCCGATAACCCGATGCCGCCAATCCCAACAATATGAATCCGTTGCGGCAAAACATGCGCGCCCACATTACACCGCAATCGCTCGAATCAGATCGGCGATTTGCGCCGCCGCATCGGGGCGCGCCAACGCGCGCATTTGCTTTTGCATATTCTCTAATTGCGCCGCGTCCCCCAACAGTTTCCGAGTTGTCGAAACTATTTCGCGCTCCAAATCCGCGTTATCAATTTTCACCGCCGCGCCGCGCTCGATCAAAAATCGCGCGTTCAATTCCTGGTGCCCGCCCGCATACGGATACGGCACGAGAATTGCCGGCACGCCGACCGCCGGCAATTCGCCCAACACCGACGCGCCGGCGCGCGCAATCACCAAATCGGCGGCGGCAAGCGCGTGCGGCAATTCAGCATTGAGATAGCCAAAAACGCGCACGCGTTCAAATCCCTGCGTTTTTTCTTTCATCGCCATTTCATCGTCCAGCCCCGTGATCCAAATAATTTGCGTCACGCGCGCCAGTTCAGGCAGATGCTGCGCGACGGCTTGATTGATCGCGTGCGCGCCGCGACTGCCGCCTAGGATCGTGATGACCGGCGCGCGCGGATCGAGATTGAAGAAAGCTCGCGCGCGCACACGATCGGTTTTGAGAAATTCGACGCGCACCGGATAACCGGTCACGGTCGCTTTGCCGCGCGGAAAAAAACGCGTCGCGGGTTCGAACGAGACCGCGATCCGCGTCGCCCAGCGCGCCGAAAAACGGATCGCCCATCCCGGCGCCAAATCCGGCAAATAAATCACGCTCGGAATTTTTTCCAGCGCGCTTGCCCACACCACCGGCGCGCTGACATAGCCCCCGGTCGCGAGAATTGCGTCCGGCTGAAATTCGCGGATGACGGCGCGGACGCGCCGGATCGCGCTGAAAAGTTTTAGCCCGTTGCGTAACGCAACTCTCAAATCCATGCTGCGCACGCCGCCCACATCAATCACGCGAAAATCCATTCCGCTGGCGCGCACCAAGCGTTCTTCAATACTGCGCGCGCGTCCGACAAAGAGAAAGCTAGTTGTGCGCGCGGGCGGCGCGTTCTTCGCTAGTTCGGCGGCGATGGCTAGTGCTGGATACACGTGCCCCGCCGTTCCGCCACCCGAAATCAAAACGCGCATCTTTTTCCTTTACTTCTTCGCCGCCGTACCGTGAAATACTCAACAACACCCCGATCGCGCCCAGCGCGGCAACCAGCGCCGATCCGCCATACGAAATGAACGGCAAGGGCACGCCGGTAAATGGAATGCTCGCCGTGACGACGCCCACATTGACAAACGCCTGCGTGATCAACCAGACCGTAATGCCGGTCGCGAGCAATTGCCCAAACTCGTCGCGCGTATTCGCGGCAATGCGAAAGCCGCGATACGCGAGCATCAGAAATAGCGCGAGCACTGCCCACGATCCCACCAGTCCCAATTCTTCGCCGAGCATCGCAAAGATACCGTCAGTTTGCGGCGTCGGCACAAAACCAAATTTGCCCACGCCCAAACCAAAGCCGCGTCCCAGAAATCCGCCCGAGCCGAGCGCGATGATCGTTTGCACGATTTGATAACCCGCGTCGCTGTTAGGCGCCATCGGGTCGCGCAAATAGCCAAAGATGCGCTCCGCCAAATACGGCGTGCGCGCGACGACGAGCACCACGGTGATGCCGCCGCCGGCAATCAACAAAAGAAATTGGATGATGTCCGCGCCCGCGACAAAAAACATCGTGAC
>JACQGS010000066.1 GCA_016199405.1 Chloroflexota bacterium
AAAACGCGCACAAGGCGCTATGCTACGAGGGCTCTCCGACAGACTGCTAGAGAGCGCTTCCCCTTTATGAAATTGTGATGTACTGAGTCTAGCGCCCTTCGATCCTTCGGCAGGCTCAGGACAGGCGTTCCCTCAGGGCTGGCTCTCGTGCGCGTTAAACGCCCGCAAGGGGCTATGCTACACCCCTGAAAAATTGGGCGCGATGTAGATCAAACGCGTCCGAAAAAGTACAAAATGGCGGCGCTCATCCCGCCCCACAAAAGAATCGAAGCCAAGAGCGGTTTATCGCGCAGGATCATTTCTTCCGGACTACCGCCTTCGTTCTTGACGTGAATCAAATACAGCAAGCGGAAGATCACATAGAGTGCGAACGGAATCGTCAGCATCATCGCGTTATTGCGCGGCAGATTTTCGGCGGAAAACGTATAGAGCGAGTACGCCATCACGAACGTGCCGGCGGTCACGGAAATCATTTGGTCGAGCACTTGCGGCGTGTACTCTTTCAGAATCGCGCGATGCTCGGACGCATTGTCGTCGAGCAAAATTAATTCATGCCGCCGCTTGCCGAAACTCACAAAGAGCGCGACGAGCAGCGTGCACACGAAGAGCCACGGCGACGCGCGGACGTGAATTGCCGCCGCGCCGGCAACCGCGCGCAAGACAAAACCAAACGCGACCGTGAAGACGTCGACCAGAATAATGTGCTTGAGCCGGAACGAATACAACACCATCAGCGCAAAATACGTGAGCGCGATCAATCCAAAAATCGCGTCGAGCCAAAACGCGAGCGGCAACGCGACGACAATCAGCGCGATGCTCGCCGTCTTCGCGTGCGCGCGCGGCAACGCGCCGGACGCGATCGGGCGAAAGCGTTTGGTCGGATGCAAGCGATCTTTTTCGACATCGAGCAAATCGTTGATGAGATAGACGACGCCGGACAACGCGCAAAATATGACGAACGCGGCTGTCGCCGTGAGGAACAGAGAATACATCTGCTCGGTGAACGGCTGCCAGACTTGGCGCAACGTGAACACGAACGGAAGGTAGAGCAAGAAATTTTTGTCCCACTGACGCGGGCGCATGGCTTGGATTAATGGTTTCAACATGGATTCTCCGCTCGCCATCATACGCACAAAGCCATCCAAGTCAAAATGATTTCGAGTTTGTTTGACTTTTCAGAACGTCGCGATTATCTTGTTGGCGTGGCGAAAAAGCGGCTCGACGTACTGTTGCTGGAGCGTCAGTTGGTCGAATCGCTCCGACGCGGGCAGGCGTTGATCATGGCGGGGCGCGTGTCGGTCAACGATCAAAAGGTCGAAAAAGCCGGAACGCTCGTGCCAGAGGACGCCGCCATCGTCGTCAAACAGCCGATCAAGTACGTTGGGCGCGGCGGCTTGAAATTAGAAGGCGCGCTCGCGCATTTCAAGGTCAATCCGACTGGCGTCGTGTGCGCCGACGTCGGCGCGGCAATCGGCGGCTTTACCGATTGCCTCCTTCAACACGGCGCGAGCCGCGTCATCGCGATTGATGTTGGTTACGGGCAGCTCGCGTGGAAATTGCATACGGATGCGCGCGTGATCGTTCTGGATCGCGTCAACATTCGCCAGTTGGAATCGCTCGAAGAATTGGTGGATTTGGCGACGATTGATGTCTCGTTCATCTCGTTGACGATGGTCTTACCGATCGTGCGGAAAATGCTTCAGCCGTGGGGACAAGTGATTGCGCTGATCAAGCCGCAGTTCGAAGCCGCGCGCGAACAAGTGGGCAAGGGCGGCATCATTCGCGATTCAGCCGTGCATCGTCAAGTGATCGCCAAAATTGCTGAATTTGCCGAGCGGCAAAATTGGCGCGTTCTGGGATTGGCTCAATCGCGTGTGCCCGGCGCGGATGGGAATTTGGAATTCTTTATTCATTTGACCGTAGACGAAATGCTTTCTCCGATCAACTGGCAGACTGAATTAGACTCGCTTTTTTCAAAATAAGAATGCAAACCTCTCCGACACTCACGCGTGCTCTTACACAACCAACTGCGCGCACGCCACAGCATATTGGGATTATGATGGACGGCAATGGTCGCTGGGCGCGGCGGCGCGGGTTGCCGCGCTTGGAAGGGCATCGGCACGGCACCCAAAACGTGCAACGCGCGCTGGATGCGTGCGCGCGGCATGGCATTCGCGTCGTGACGCTGTACGTTTTTTCCACCGAGAATTGGGGCAGACCCAAAGAGGAAATTGACGGCTTTTTCAAAATTCTTGGCGACGTCATTGAATCCGCGACGCGTGATTTTCACGCGCAAGGCGTGCGCTTGATTCACTCGGGCTCGCTCGACGGAATTCCGGCGCGGCTTGCCGCCCAAGTGCGCCGCGCGGTAGAACTGACGCGCGCGAATGATCGCTATGTGCTTAACGTGGCGTTCAACTATGGCGGACGCATGGAAATGTTGCGCGCGGCGCGCGAGATTTTGGGCGCGGGCATTGCGCCGGACGCGCTCTCCGAACAAACCGTCGATCAATATCTCTACACCGCCGGCTTGGGCGATATGGATCTCGTGATTCGCACCGGCGGCGAGCAGCGCCTCTCGAATTTTTTTCCGTGGCAAGCCGCCCACGGCGTTTTTTATTCCACGCCGACGCTGTGGCCCGATTTTGATGAAGCCGAATTGGTGCGCGCGCTCGATTTTTACGCGCGCTGCGTCGCGGCGAGTGGTCTCGCACGAAAGTGATGAGGGTGGTCGCCAAACAACGAGAGCAAGTTGAATTTGATCCGCGTTTGTCCGCGTTAATCCGCGTCCCAAAAATCTTTTTGCGATTGACGCCGTTTGTTGAATGATGATAGAATGACGCGCGTGGATAGAAACGAAATTCCGATTTCGCTCAAGCCGTTTTTCCAAGAGTACACCTTCGAGAATCTCGACGCCGCGCAACATGCGGACTTGGTGATTGAACGGACGCTCGCCTGGGGGAATCGCGTGGAGCTGCGTTGGCTATTCGAACGCTACGGGCAAGCTCGCATTGCTGAATGGTTCAAGCAAATGGGAACGCGCCGTTTGCCCAAGCGGCATTTGCCTTTTTGGTCTTGCATATTGGATGTCCGGCTAGAAGATTTATCGGTCGCGCCGCGAGGAGCATGGCAATACTAACCGACGCGCATTGGGAAACCGTTGATCCGAAAATGCGCGCGCTCATGCGCCAGATCGGAATGGCAGATTTTTCCCCGCGATTCTATTTGGCAGGCGGCACCGCGCTCGCCTTGCAGCTGGGGCATCGCTTCTCGATTGATCTGGATTTTTTCTCAAAAGACGATGAGGTGCACGAGGCAATGCACCTAGAAATCCTGAGCGCGCTTCGCCCCCTGACGCCGATTGCCAAAGAACGTACCACCGGCAATTTGCTTTTGGAAATCAACGGAATATCGGTTGGCTTTTTTGGCTATGGCTATCCGCTCATCGGCGAATCGGTCAGTGCCGAGGGGATAGCGCTCGCGTCCATTCAAGATATCGGCTTGATGAAACTCGATGCGTTGGCAACGCGCGGCAGCTGCAAAGATTTCTATGATGCCTATTTTATCCTTCAACTTGTGTCGCTGGAGGATTTGTTGGAACTGGGAAAGCAAAAATATCCGTTCTATCGCGACTTTCCACTGACGACGCTCAAATACATGGCGCAATTCGATAATGCGGATCGCGATGTTCAACCGGATTTGTTGATCCCCGTCGAATGGGATCAAGTCAAACGTTACTTTCTGGATCAGGCGAGGCAAATTGGCAAAAATTGGTTTGATTTGTAACGGCAGAGAACAACCATGATGATGGGTCACGGGCACGGCGCCGCCGGCGGCGGACCGATGGCGGTTTATATGCGCGGCGACGAAAAAAGCCGCCCCAATGTTTCGCGGCAATTGCTGCGCCGCGTCGCCAACTATGCCAAGCCCTACGCGCGCATGATCGTTTTCGCGCTCGGCGCGATTGGCGTCTCCTCACTGCTCGCTCTGATTCCCCCGCTCTTGTATCGCGATTTGATCGATCACGTTCTCCCGCAACACGATGCCGATCGCTTGACGCTCCTTGCGCTGGGTTTGATCGCGATTCCGTTGGTGGACGGTGGCATCGGCGTGGGGCAGCGTTGGCTCATCTCGCGCATCGGCGAGGGGATTATCGCGGATTTGCGTCGCGGGCTATACGCGCATCTGCAAAAAATGTCACTGCGTTTTTTCACGCATACCAAAACCGGCGAGCTGATGTCGCGGCTCAACAACGATGTCGTCGGGGCGCAGCGCGCGGTCTCGACGACGCTGGTCGCGCTGATCACGAGCACGTTTCAACTGTTGGCAACTGTCACGATCATGGTCTCGCTTGATCTGCGCCTCACGCTCCTCGCGCTCGTCATTCTGCCGCTGTTCGTTTTGCCGATGCAGCGCATCGGGCGGATCTTGCGCGATATTGTGCACGCGCAGTTGGAACTGCAAGCCGAAATGAACGCGTTGATGCACGAGACGCTCAATGTCAGCGGCGCATTGCTGGTGAAGTTATTTGGGCGGCAAAAAGAAGAGAATCAAAAATTCGGCGAGCGCGCCGAGCGCGTCGCCGCGATCGGTGTCCGGCAGGCATTGGTCGGACGCTGGTTCTTTATGGCGCTCGGTTTGGTCAGCGCGCTGGGGACCGCGCTGGTTTGGTGGGCGGGCAGCCTGCTCGTCCTGCAAGGCGCAATGACGATCGGCACGATCATCGCGTTTGCCGCATACCTCACGCAACTGTACGGACCGATCTCGACGCTGGTTAATGCGCGCGTTGATTTCGCGACCTCGCTGGTCTCGTTCGAGCGCGTGTTTCAAGTCTTGGATTTGCCGGTGGAAATTCAGGATCGGCAGAACGCGATTCGATTGGATCGGATGCGCGGCGAAATCCGCTTCGAACATTTATCGTTTTCGTACCTTGAAGAGACGACAGACGATAGACAACAGGCGACAGAGAAAACAATTGCCAATTACCATTTACAAATCAAAGGCAACGGAAGCGATGGCGACGCGCAACCGGCCGCGCCTGCGGCGACGCGCCGCTGGGCATTGCACGAAGCCGAATTTGAAATCAAAGCCGGGCAACTTGCCGCGCTCGTGGGTCCCAGCGGCGCGGGAAAAACGACGATTACGTATCTCATCCCGCGCCTGTACGATCCGACCGAAGGTTGCATTCGGATTGATGGGTACGATCTGCGCGACCTCGCACTCGATTCGCTGTCGCGGCAGATCGGGATGGTTACCCAAGAAACCTATTTGCTCCACGACACGGTGCGCGCGAATCTCCTGTTTGCCAAACCCGACGCGACGCCGGACGAAATCGAACGCGCGGCGGGCGCGGCGAACATTCATGATTTTATCGCGAAACTGCCGCAACAATACGAGACGATTGTCGGCGAGCGCGGCTATCGTTTGAGCGGCGGCGAAAAGCAGCGCGTTGCGATTGCGCGTGTGATTCTCAAAGACCCGCGCATTTTGATTCTCGATGAAGCGACTTCGAATCTCGATTCCGAATCCGAGCGGCTGATCCAAGAGGCATTGAAGCCGCTGATGAAAGGCAGGACGAGCGTCGTGATCGCGCATCGCTTGTCAACGATTCTCGCGGCAGATGTGATTCTGGTGATTGATGAGGGCAAATTGGTCGAGCGCGGGACGCACGCGGAATTATTGGAACGTGATGGGCTGTACGCACGTTTGTATCATACTCAATTCCGCGAGCAGATGGCGATGGCTGAGCAATGAGAGGTGATATATGGACAGAATCCTAATCGAAAACGGGTATCGGCTGACAATGCCGAAAACAATCCGGCGCGGACTGAAAGTAGGCGAAGAAATGCTTGTCACGCGCGACCGCTCCGGACGAATTGTCTTTGTTTCAGAAAAACAAATTCGAGCTACGCTGGGAAGGAGTGCCGGGATTTGGCGGGACCGCCAAGATATTCCGGAAAATGGCGCACAATACGTCCGCCAATTGCGCCGCGGGCGACGGTTAAAACAATTCGGAGCCGCGAAACATGCGCCTCATTGACACCGATGTGTTGATTGACCACTTTCACGGCGTGAATGCCGCCACCGAATACGTCGCCAGTGCGCTTTTGGAAGATGGCGAGTTGTTCATTTCGATTGTGTCCGTCGCGGAGATTCTTGCTGGGATGCGTCCAGAGGAAAGGGACGCCGTCGAAACGCTGTTTTCACTATTTACAATTCAATTCGCTGATGAAAAAGTTGCGCGAGTCGCCGGACAGTACTTGAATCAATTTGCGCGGACGCATCATCTTGAGCTCGGGGATGCGCTAATTGCCGGCACCGCCAAAGTACTGACGGCGGAAATCGTTACCCGGAATGTAAAACATTATGCCATGACCGAGGTTGCGGTTCGAGTTCCGTACGCGCGTGGGCGGAAAGGGAATTAGGAATTGCAGCGCCACGCGTTTGACATGCAAGCATACGTCGCTGAGATTCAATCGCGCCCGTGTTTCATTTGTGAGCTGGTTGCCGGGAACGCGAACGGCAACTTTGAAATATTCCGCGATACGAACGGCATTGTCTTCCTGAACAAATATCCAACACTGTATGGCTATGTGCTCGTTGCGCCGCTCCGGCATCGCGAGCACGTGACCGGCGATTTTCCGCTCAACGAATATCTCGCTTTGCAACGGCTCGTCTATCGTGTCGCCGAAGCCGTACGCGAGTCGGTTCCCACCGAACGCGTTTACATTCTCTCGCTCGGCAGTCAGCAAGGCAATCGGCACGTGCATTGGCATATCGCGCCGTTGCCGCCGGGCGTGCCGTTTGAAAAACAGCAACTCGCCGCGCTCGCGCTCACAGACGGCTATTTGGAATTGTCCGCAGCAGAAATGCAATCGCTTGCCGCGCGAATTCGCGAGCGAATTGATACGTTCAATTCCGGCGTCATTCGCGGGTTGGCGATTTGCGTTTTCCGTGACGGGAATCGGATTCTGGTCGGCGAGGGCTACGATCCGATCAAGCGCGAAACTTTTTATCGCCCGCTCGGCGGCACGATAGAATTTGGCGAGCGCGCGGAGGAAACGATCGCGCGTGAACTGCGCGAAGAAATCGGCGCGGAAGTCGAGGGTCTGAAATTTCTGGGCGTCTTGGAAAATATTTTTACGTTCGCCGGCAAGCCCGGACATGAAATCGTTTTTGTTTATGACGGCAAGTTAAGCGATCGGTCGCTGTATGCACGCGCAGAATTGATCGGCGTTGAAATTGAAGAGGGCGGCGCTTCGTTCAAAGCCGTCTGGAAATCGCTCGATGAGTTTGACCCGGTGCGCGCGCCGGTGTATCCGGATGGGCTAGTGGAGTTACTCAAAAACCAGAGCGTTCTTTTGCAAGGGTAATAAAGAGGGGCAAACGCGCAATGAAGAAGACGAACTTGAAACAAAAACAATCAATCCCGCGCTCGCTCGCGCCGGCATTTCCTGAATATCGCTTGCGTGATCTTGATAGATACGCGGATGCCGCGATAATCATCGAGCGTGCGTTGGAGCACGGAACACGGCAGGAATTACGTTGGCTCTTTCAAAACTACCCAACCTCGCGCATTCGAAGATTTGTGCGCGAGTCGGGCGCGCGGCATTTGTCGAAACGCGCTTTCAATTACTGGCGGTTGGTCTTGGGAGTGCGCCAGTTTCGTTTGCCTCCATTTCAAAAAGCGCGCCAAGTTCTTTGGGGACGGTGAAATGCCAAAGATTCACACACGGGTGCTGTCTGCGTCCGGGAAACGTACCTTTGCCGTCCTACGAGCATTGCCGCAAGTGAAGGATTTCTATCTCGCCGGTGGAACCGCGCTGGCTCTGCAACTTGGACATCGCACGTCTGTTGATTTCGATTTCTTTTCACCAACGAATCCGGTCTTGGAAGAATGGCGCACGGCAATTATTGCCGCGCTAACGTTGAAAGAGAAAGTGGAAATCCAAAGCCAGAACGATGGGACATTGCTCTTGCGGCTTGACGGTGTGCCGATGAGTTTTTTTCGTTATCCGTATCCTTTCATTGCATCTCCGATTGTGCTTGACCGCGTGCAACTTGCATCAGTATTGGATATTGGCTTGATGAAAATGGCGGCGATAATCGGACGCGGACGCAAACGCGATTTCGTGGATTTGTACTTTATCACGCGGGATATTCCGCTCGCGGATTTGTTCGAGCGAAGCGCGGAAAAGTTTCCGAACGTCCGCGACTTTTCAATACAAGCTGCGCGTGCGTTGGTATATTTTGCGGATGCGGAAGCAGACAAAATGCCGCGAATGTTTCAGCCAGTTCAGTGGAATCAAGTCAAGAAATACTTTGAGCGCGAGGTAGCGAAGATTAGCAAGGGTTGGGTGGGAGTTTAGCAAAAAGGAGCGGAATGTTCAAAGATATCAGCGAAGTAAAATCCGCGCTTGCCGCGCAACAATATATCGCAACGGATGAAATCGCGACCGTCGTTTATCTCGCGCAAAAATTGCAAAAGCCGTTGCTGGTGGAAGGTCCCGCTGGCGTGGGCAAGACGGAATTGGCAAAGGCGTGGGCAGGCGCGGCAAAACAAGAGTTGATTCGTCTGCAATGCTATGAAGGGCTCGACGAAACGAAAGCGTTGTACGAATGGGAATACGCCAAGCAGATGCTTTACACGCAACTCTTGCGCGATAAACTCCACGATTTGCTTTCCGATTCCAAAACGCTCGCGGAAGCCGCCGACAAACTCGCCGACGAGGAAGACGTTTTCTTTTCCAAACGCTTTCTGCTGCCGCGCCCGCTCTTGCGCGCAATCGTTTCCGAAACCCCGACGCATCTCTTGATTGACGAGATTGATCGCGCGGATGCCGAGTTTGAAGCGTTTTTGCTCGAAGTGCTGAGCGACTTTCAGATTAGCGTTCCGGAACTCGGCACGATCAAAGCCCAGCATTTGCCGGTCGTGATCTTGACGAGCAATAACACGCGCGAACTTTCGGAAGCGCTCAAGCGGCGCTGCTTATATCTCTACATTGATTATCCGACTGCGGAGGCGGAGTTGCGCATCGTGAAGCTGAAAGTGCCGGATTTATCGCCGCAACTCGCGAAGCAAGCGGTCGAACTCGTCCAGCGGCTACGCAAACTCGATCTGAAAAAGCATCCCAGCGTCAGCGAGACGATTGACTGGGCGCGCGCGCTCGTGATGTTGAACAGCAAGTCGCTCGATCAGAAAACGCTCGAGAACACGCTGACCGTTTTGCTCAAGCACGAGCACGACGTGATGCGCGCGCAGAGATTGCTCAGCGAGTTCACGATCGGTGATGAAAAAGAAGAGGGCGAGGACGACGACGACGACGACACTGTGCCGCCATTGCCGCGTCGGAGCAGTCCCAAACGGTAGACGCGAAAAGACGCGAAAGGACGCGAAAGGCGCGAAAGGACGCGGAAGGCGCGAAAGGTTCATTTGTCATTCTGAGGAAGCGGCTCTCGAAATCAAAAAGCAAAATCAATTCGAGAGAGCGACCGAAGAATCTCCTTGTTCGCTGAAACGCATTGCTCCCACAGGAAAGTTGCATCCGCACCGAATAACGAGATTCCTCGCTCCGCTCGGAATGACAATGTGTAGTATTCCTCTGCGCCCTCTGCGTCTCTGCGGTGAAAAAAAGGTGTTTCTATGGAAGATCGCATCGTTGAATTTGTAAATGGTTTGCGCGCCGCCGGCGTGCGCATTAGTCTCGCCGAAAGCGCGGACGCGTTTCGCGCGACCGAGCATATCGGCATTATCGATCGCGGGATGTTTCGCGCGGCGTTGCGCGCGACGCTCGTCAAAGATTCGGTGGATGTGCCGACCTTTGAGCGATTATTTCCGCTCTACTTTGGCAGCGGCGGTCCGCCCATGTTCGATCCGAATCAGGAACTCTCTTCGGACGACATCAACAAACTCAAAGACGCGGTGCGCGATTTGCTCGGCGACGACGACCGGCTGCAACAACTCTTGCGCTATTTGCTCGAAGGCGCGAATCCAACGCGCGAAGAAATGGAGCGGCTTGCGAATCAAGCCGGCGTTCCGCTCGCGCGGCATCCCTATCAACAGCAATGGCTCACGCGGCGAATGTTGCGGCAACTCGGACTCGACGAAGAATTTCAAGAGTTGATGGCGCAACTTTTCCAAAAGTTAGAGCAGATGGGGATGAGCCGCGAGGCGATGCAACGGCTCGCGCAGATCGCGGAAGAAAATTTGCAGCGTTTAGAGGAGCAGTTCGAGCAGTACGTGGGGATGCAGATCGCGCAGAACGCCGCGAAGCAGCCGCGCGAGCGGCAGACGTTTCGCGGTCCCGATTTGATGAATCGCTCGTTCAGTTCGCTGAATGAGCGCGAGATCGCGGAATTGCGGAACCAGATTCGCCGGCTCGCCTCGCGCTTGCGCTCGCGCGCCGCATTGCGCCAACGCCGCGGCAAGCGCGGCGCGCTCGATTCCAAGCGCACGATTCGCGCGAACTTGCGCCACGCGAGTATTCCCATCGAATTGAAGCACAGGCGGCGCCACCTCAAGCCGAAACTCGTGTTGATCTGCGACATTTCGACTTCCGTGCGCGCGGTCGTTGAGTTTATGCTGCGGCTCGTGTATGAACTTCAAGATCAAATTCACAGCGCGCGCAGTTTCGTTTTCATTGATGATATTCGGGACGTCAGCGCGGAATTCGCGCAGCATCGCCCTGAAATCGCGGTGCAAAAAGTGTTGGACGATAACCCACCCGGCTATTACAACACCAACCTCGGCTATGCGCTCACGCATTTTTGCAAAGAGCATCTCGGCACGGTGGATCATCGGACGACCGTCATTATTTTGGGCGACGGGCGCAACAATTATGCCAGCCCGCGGCTCGATTCGTTTCAAGAAATCAAAAAGCGCGCGCGCAAAGTCGTCTGGTTCAATCCGGAAAATCGGCGGCAGTGGGGCACCGGCGACAGCGACATGCTCGTCTACGAGCCGCTCTGCGATTCGGTGCATATCGTGGGCAAGCTGGCTGAACTTGCCGAGGCGATCGATCACTTGTTTGAGAGCCGCTAACAACTTGACCCAAGTGTCATTGCGAGCGTTTTTTCCTGGCACTCACCTGCACTGCACAGCACGCAGTGCGGTGCAAGTGTGCGTAACCGCCAGGGCAAGTGTGCGAAGCAATCTCTAAATCTCGAGAGCAAGGCGCATCGCTTCAAATGTAACTTGGATTGCTTCGTCGCCAAGTGCGCTCCTCGCAATGACATTTGCACGCTATCAAAAAAACGCGTTGCATCAAATGCAACGCGTTTTTTTTATTTGGTAAAACCTTTTATGGGCAAACCGTGAAATTCTTTTCAGCTGGTTTCCCATCCGGCATCGTGAAGGTGGTCGCCTTATTGTTGTTATCCAGCCACGCGATGCGCACGAAATAATCCTCGCAG
>JACQGS010000069.1 GCA_016199405.1 Chloroflexota bacterium
AAGCGGCGTTAGAGAACGCCTGCCCCTTCAAATCTGTGATGGACTGAGCATTGCGAAAAGCAAATGAGTGGAGATCTGAAAAAAGTACTCGAAATAAATACCGCGCTCGCGCGCACAATGATCACGCGATTTCTGCGCGAGGAAATTACGCGCGTGGGATTTGCGCGCGGCGTGATTGGATTGTCCGGCGGGATTGACTCGGCGCTCGTCGCGTTTCTCGCGGCGGAGGCATTGGGCGCGCAAAATGTTTTCGGCGTGCTGATGCCGTACCGCACGAGCAATCCGCACAGCCGCGCGGACGCGGAACTCGTCGCGCAGACGCTTGGCATTGCGACGCGCGTGATTGAGATTACGCAGATGGTCGAGCCGTATCTCGCGCAATTCGCCGGCGACGACGCGCGGCGGCGCGGCAACGTCATGGCGCGCGTGAGGATGATCGTGTTGTACGATCAGTCGGAAGATTTCAAAGGGCTGGTGATCGGCACGTCGAATAAAACTGAAGCATTGCTCGGATACACGACGCAATTCGGCGACAATGCCGCCGCGTTGCAGCCGATTGCCGATCTATACAAAGCGCAAGTGCGCGAACTCGCGCGCGCGGTCGGCGTGCCGGAAAAAATAATCGCCAAAGCCCCGAGTGCGGATTTGTGGCAGGGGCAAACCGACGAAGGCGAGTTGGGATTTACGTACGACGATGCTGACGCGATTTTGTATCGGCTCGTGGATGAACGGCGCAGCGTGGAGGATGTGGTCGGGCTGGGGTTCGAGGCGCGCGTCGTTCAGCGGATCGCGGAGTTGATGGCGCGCAATCAGTTCAAGCGCGTGCCGCCGCTCGTTGCCAAGTTGAGCGCGCGCACGATCGGCGTGGATTTTTTGTACAAAAGAGATTGGGGCAAGTAAAAGCAAGTCGCAGGTTGCAAGTCGCAAGTTTCAGACTGCTCCTGCAACCTGTGACCTGTGACTTGAAACAGGAGATTCATGAAACGCGCACTCGTCACCGGCGGCGCCGGGTTTATCGGTTCGCATTTAGTCGAAGGGCTTTTGACGCGCGGGTACGCGGCGCGTGTGCTCGATAATTTTGCGACCGGTCGCCGCGAAAATTTGGCGGAGGTCGCGCAGCAAGTCGAAATTATTGACGGCGACATTCGCAATCTCACGACGGTGCGCTCCGCGATGCGCGGCGTGGAGGTGGTTTTTCATCAAGCCGCGCTGCCGTCGGTCGAACGGTCGGTCAAGAATCCGTTGGAGAGCAACGATGTGAATATTACCGGCACGCTGAACGTGCTCGTCGCCGCGCGCGATGCCGGCGTCCAGCGCGTCGTGTACGCGGCGTCGTCGTCCGCGTACGGCGATGCGCCGACGCTGCCGAAAGAAGAATCCATGACGCCCGTGCCGCTCTCGCCGTATGCCGTCTCGAAACTCGCGTGCGAGCAATATCTGCGCGTCTTTTGGAAACTATACGGGCTTTCGACGATCGCGCTGCGCTATTTCAATATTTTCGGTCCGCGCCAAGACCCGACCACGCAATATGCCGGCGTGATCGCGAAATTTATTGACTGCGCGCTCGACGGCAAGCCGTACCCGGTCTTTGGCGATGGAGAGCAATCGCGCGATTTTACGTACGTCGAAAACGCGGTGCGCGCGAATTTGCTCGCAGCGGAAGTCGAATTGAAAGATTCGCCGGTCGTGAACATCGCGTGCGGCGCGCGCGCGACGCTGAATGAAATCATCGCGCTATTGAACGATTTGACGCAGCAGCACTTGCCGGCGCAATATGCGCCCGATCGCGCCGGCGATATTCGCCATTCGCACGCCAGCATCGCGCGCGCAACCGAAATTTTGGATTACACGCCGAACGTGGACGTGCGCGAGGGTTTGCGCCGGACGCTCGAATGGTACAAGGCACAACGAAAAATATGAGCGACAATTCTAAAATCATCGCCAGTGTGCGCGACGCGTGGCGAACCGAAATCGCGAGCGCGCGGATGTATCGTGAACTCGCGCGGCGCGCCGGTGACACGCAGCGCGATATTTTGATTCGGCTCGCCGAGGCAGAAGAAAAGCACGCGGAAACTTTTGCCGCGCGGCTGCAGGCGATGGGCGCGACGCCGGGCGAATATCGCGAATCGTTCATCGAACGCGCGCGGCGGTGGGTGCTCCTGCAAGCCGGTCTCGACACCGCGCTCCGCCAAATGGAAGCCGGCGAGGCGGACGCGTCGAGCGCGTACGCGGATTTGTTCGCCGCGTCGAAAACGGATCAAGAGCGCGCGGTCGTGCGCGCGATTGATATCGAGGAACGAGCGCACGAAAAGATTTTGAGCGAGATGGGTCAGCCGACCGCGCCGCAGATGCGCCTCGATACGATTTTGAAAACGGAACGCTGGCACGTGCGCGGCGGCGGTTGGATCGGTCAAGCGATTTATGGAATGAACGACGGCTTGGGCGCGGCGTTCGGCGTCGTCAGCGGCGTTGCCGGCGCGACGAATGTGAACGCGCAATTTGTATTGCTCTCCGGCATCGCGACCGCCATCGCGTCCGCGCTGTCGATGGGCAGCGGCGCGTATCTCGCGACGAAATCGGAGCGCGAGGTGTACGAAGCGGAGATGGAACGCGAGCGGCAGGAAATCGAAACCGATCCGGAGCAAGAGCGCGAAGAGATGCAGTTGTTTTATGAATTGAAAGGGTTCAAAACCGCCGAAGCGAAAATGCTTGCGGCGCGGCTCGCCGAGCAGCCGGAAAATTTATTGAAAACGCTGGCGCATGAAGAGTTGGGGTTGAGCGAAGCCACGTTTCCGGATCCGTTACGCTCGGCGTTGAGCGCGACGCTGGCGACCGCGCTCGGCGCGTTCATCCCGGTTGTGCCCTTCTTTTTCTTGAGCGGAACGACCGCGCTGGTAGTGTCGTTCGTCGTCAGCACCGCTGCGCACTTCGTCGTCGGCGCGAGCAAAGTAATTGTGAACGGGCGCAGTTGGGTCAAGATCGGGACGGAGATGACGCTGGTCGGTTTGGCGGCGGCGATTATCACGTATGTGATTGGAGTGTTGATTGCGCCGGTGGTGGGGGGATAATGCGGAAGGCAGAAGGCGGAAGGATGAGGGATGAAAACCTTCGGGACGTGGACGAACCTTGTCTTGAGCGGAGGCGAAGGGGCGGATAAAATTCCGAGACCTTCGAGGTTTTGCAAAACCTCGAAGGTCTTTTTTTTGCGCGGGGAGTGTGGTAGAATGCGGAAGATGAAGCGACGGGCAGTGCCGACAAAACGAAAGACGCCAACCGGAAAACGCGCGACAAAAGAGACGCGTGCGACTTATTCTGTCTCCAAGCCGGTGATTCCGCATGCGCGTCTTGAACTTGCCACGCTCGAAGAAGCCGCGCTCGCGGTTGGCAAGACTCCTCACAATCTGCGCGATTACATTCAGCGCGGGCGCATCGCCAAATACAATCCGGAGGGCAAGCGCATTAGCCGCGCGTTGAATGGCGAACTACGCGTTTCATTATTCGAATTGCGCGCATTCTTGTCGCTGGTCGCGCAAGGCAACGAAAAACATCATCATGCCGGACTTCACCCCGAACTCGGCTTTTACAATTTAGCAGAGCGAGAACGCACCAAGCACGTTCACCGCCTGCATCCGTACTTGGGGAAATTCATCCCGCAACTCGCCGAGTGGTTCCTCGCGCATTATTTTCAAGAAGACGCTGTGATCCTCGACCCGTTTATGGGTTCAGGCACGACGCTTGTGCAAGGCAACGAAATGAAGATGCACACGATAGGCATTGACATTTCCGCCTTCAATTGCCTGATTGCGCGTGTCAAGACGGCAAATTACGACGTGGAGAAAGCGCGCCGCGAGATCCTGGAGGCAGAACGACGCGTTACGCAATTCAGCCAACATCTGACGCAGAATGCAAAAACGAAATCGGACTTGTTCCCGGTAGAAAAAGTAGAAAAGTTGAAAGTGAGTCTCCTCGCCGAGTGCCACAGCGAATATCTCAAGACTTGGTTTGCGCCGCGTGCGTTGTACGAGATGCTTTACTATCGCCGCTTGATTAGCCAGTACGAGTACCAAGACTTGCTTCGCGTGGTCTTGAGCCGCGCCGTGCGATCCTCTCGGCTGGTCACCCACTACGATCTAGCCACTCCCAAAGCGCCAGTTCCGGTCGGAAAAGAATATTGGTGCAGGAAGCATTCGCGAATGTGCGTGCCGATCGCAGAGTGTTTATCAAAAATCCATGCCTACAGCGAAGATACGGCGAGGCGGCTGAAAGAATTTGATCGCTTGCGAAGCGACAAGAGTGCCGTAATTATTCAAGGAGACTCGCGCGCGACGGATTTGAAAAGCGAATTGAAGGACACACCTCTGGCTAGTCGCGCCATTGACGGTATTTTCACTTCGCCGCCGTACGTGGGGCAGATTGATTATCACGATCAGCACATCTACGCATACGAGCTATTTGGCTTTCCACGCAATGACAAACTGGAAATTGGACCCAAGCGAACTGGAAAATCGCGGCAGGCACAACAACAGTACGTCGAGGACATTTCCGCCGTATTCCGCAATGCTTTGCCGGTGTTGAGTGATACTGCCAAGATTTTTGTTGTTGCCAATGACCGCTTCAAGTTGTATCCGGAGATTGCGCGACGAAGCGGGATGCGAATCGCTGAGGAGTTTCAACGTGCGGTGACGAAGCGCACCGAGCAAGGGGATGATCCGTATCAAGAGACGATTTTTATGATGGAGAAGGAAGGAGGCAATGACGCTATCCAAACAACAAACCGATGAAATCGCTGAATTGCTGACGCGGCAAATTCGTAGAAAACTGACTCAACGCAAAGCAGAACCAAGTGAGATGCCATTCCATGTACGGTTACTTGGAAAAGATCGCATGGCTGTGTTTTCATTCGTCCAATCCATAAATACAACCATCGGTCAAGATATCTTTGAGCCGATTGCCGTTATTGTTGCGCGCCCGCGCTTTAGGCAGGCAATTAGCCAATACAAGAAATTCAATGACACGATTAGCGCAGATGCGCAATATGTAATCCAACAATTGATGAACGACCTTACCACCGCGCGAATTGCGCCAAACAAGGAAGATGAAACCAAGCGAATTCTCGCTGTTGTTCGATCGGGCGAGATACAGAAAATAAAACGTCCGCGTATCGACTTGTTCTTGGAATCCAAGAATGGAATTGAATATTACATTGACATGAAAACAGCTAAACCGAATGCGCCCCAATTTGTAGCCTTCAAGCGAACTCTGTTGGAATGGGTCGGTATTCGAGGTGTAGTCGATCCCGAAGTTGAGATTCGAACAATGCTTGCCATTCCTTACAATCCTTACGAACCTGAGCCATATCAGCGTTGGACATTGCAGGGACTTTTTGATCTCAAGAACGAGATTCTTGTCGCCGTCGAGTTCTGGGATTTTCTCGGTGGAACAGGAACTTATGAAGAGTTGCTGGATGTTTTTGAGAAAGTTGGCATTGCTTTGCGCCCAGAGATTGACGCCAAGTTTGCAAAGTTGAGTTGAGTTCGGCGCAAAAGCGAAATATTCGAGAGAGGAGAGAATATGGTCGGCTCCTTGAAACGCAGAGCGCGGGTCTTTCAAGTCGCATACAAGTCCTTTTATCATGAATTGTCAGAATGGAACAGCGATTACATTAACGCAATAACCAAGAAAGACGCATTAAGAATTTTCGCATCCCGTCACAAAATTGAGTTCAGCGGAAACAAACCACCGAAGAACTGGAAATGGTGGGATGGCGATTGGTATATGAGTTTTCGTTTCATTCGGGAGTTTGACCAAAAACCCAAGGTGTGCCTGCACTGTCGAGGTACAGGAATGCTCGTTATCAGCGAGCTTTGATACTGTGGATTCAAGGAAGAAAGATGCCCATCGACCCCGCCCGTCAACACCAAGCCAAAGAATATGCGCGCCTCCGCCACCGGCTGTTCGCATTGAATCTCGCGCTCACCGGCATCGCGCTTGCCGCGACGCTCGGGCTGGGGCTGAACGTCTGGCTCAAGCAAAGCATTTTTGCGATCACGCGCGACGCGGGACTAGCGACTCTTCTCTATTTCACCTCCGCGTATCTCGCGTACAATCTCTTATTCTCTCCAATCTCTTTCTATAGCGGCTTTGTCCTGCCGCATCGCTACGGCTTGTCGTTGCAAAACTTCCGCGCGTGGCTGACCGATGAATTCAAAGGGCTGGCGCTTGCGCTCGTGCTCGGCGGAGTGGTCATCGAAATAATTTATGCGCTGTTGCGCGGCAATTTACCTCTACCACCTCTCCCCTTCGCCCCTCCCCTAACAGGGGAGGGGTTGGGGGTGGGGTCGGGTTGGTGGCTCTACGCTAGTGCGTTCATGATTTTCTTTAGCGTCGTCATTGCGAACCTCGCGCCGGTGTTGATCTACCCCATCTTTTTCAAATTCAAGCCGCTCGACGATGCCGAACTGACGCGTCGCCTCACCGCGCTCGCGGAACGCGCGCACACGCGCGTGCGCGGCGTCTATACGATGATGCTCTCGGAAAAAACGACCGCCGCGAATGCCGCGCTGATGGGCTTGGGCAATACGCGTCGCATCGTTTTGGGCGACACGCTCTACAACAATTACACGCACGACGAAATCGAAACGATTCTCGCGCACGAGTTGGGGCATCACGTTCATCGCGATATGGGCTGGTTTCTCGTTTTTCAATCACTGACCACGCTCGCCGGCTTTTTTATTGCGGATCAATTTTTACGCGCGAGCGTCGCGTGGTTGCACTACGAGAGCATCGCCGATCTCGCCGCGTTTCCGTTGCTCGGCATTGCGTTCGGCGTTTTCGGCTTGCTGACGATGCCGATCGGCAACGCGTTCTCGCGCTGGCGCGAGCGCATGGCGGACGATTACGCGTTGGACGCGACGCAGAACGCGCGCGCGTTTACAAGCGCGATGGAAAAATTAGCAAATCAGAATCTGGGCGAGTTGGAACCGGAGCCGTGGGTCGAATTTTTGCTGTACGATCATCCGCCGCTTGGTAAAAGAATTGCGCGCGGCGAGGAATACGCGCGCGCATCTCCCCTCCCCGCGTAGGGGAGGGGCAGGGGGTGAGGTCAAATA
>JACQGS010000073.1 GCA_016199405.1 Chloroflexota bacterium
ACTGCGATCCATTTCGCCGGTGATATACGCGGCTGGTATTGCCGTTCCGCTGATCAAATCACGCTCGGTATCTTTTGCCGCTAGAAACAACTCGCCGCGATCATCCAAGACGCCGTGCCCGGAAAAATAGAGCAAGAGCAAATCGTCAGCCGTCTTTTGCGCGAAAAAGCGCGCGATCGCCCGGCGGATCGCCGTGGATACTTCATTGACAAGGGTCATGACTTCATCAAACGCGCCAATCTCTGAATCGCGCAATAACGCGGAGAGCGCATTGACATCTGCCGCCGGCTTGACGAGCCGCGCGAGGTTCGTGTCTTCATATTCGCTATTGACGATGATCAGCGCAAATTTTCCAGCCATTAGTTTGCTCTTTCTAAATCACGACAATCCAAAACCAACCCAAGAATGACCCACGAAGGACACGAAGGGGCACCAATATTTCCTTCGTGCTTCTTCGTGCCCTTCGTGGGCGAGAATTGTTTTGCTTTTTGTGCAACGATTTCATTGGGTCGGTACCAATAAACAAAAAACTGCCGCCATCCAAACGCGTGGACGCGCGCAGTTTCAATTCGGCTTGCTTTTATCAGTCAACGTGCTAGTCAGTGTCTCGACCAAACTTTTGAGTTCGGCTTGCGACATTGTCTTGGGAGAATACTCCACCTCGACCGCGCGGTCGCCAACCTGCGTCTTGATTTTTATGGAACGACTTTCCCCGCGCATTGACCATGCTTGCAAAAACTCGATCAATTTCGGGACGACCGTCGGCAAAACTGAGATTGCCAGCGCGCCGAGAGTCACCGCCTCAACCGATTTCGTGCCCGCCAGCGCGTTCGCGGTCTTTGCCAGTTCTGCCGACTCGACGCCCAGTTCCTGAATTTCTCCGCGCAACTGACGCGTGGCGCGGTCAAGTTCGTCGGCATCTGCGTCTCGACCCACATCAATTTGGAGCGTGAGATTAGCGATACGATCACTGGCTGGCATAGCCGTTCTCCCTCAACCTTGAGAATGTCGCAATTGTACTTCATCGCAAGCAGTTGTCAAGAGGCGCGCAAACAAAAAAACCGCAGAAGCATTTGCCTCTGCGGTTTCTCTTTTCGCAAAAACTGAACTATTGTCCCATCATCGCGCCCAGACCGATCATCGCCGCAATCGCCGCAATCGTTGCCGCGAAAACAAAGACGATTAGGAGGAACAGAACCAGCAAGATCACGACCGCAATCCACGCTTTTTGCGAGGTCAGACCGTGCGCGACTTGAAGTCCCAACTGCGTGAGGTACAGCGAGTAGAGGGACACCAGCAAGGTCAGGATCGCGCCGACTGCCGGCACGAGCGCCAGAACCGCATTGAGGACGATGAACGGGATCGCGAACGTTCCGAGCAGATTGGCTTGATTCATCAAGCCGCCGGTGCCGCCGACAATTTTCGCAACGATCCAAACGACGGCTTGCTGGATATAAAATCCAAGAATCGCGCCGATGACGCCGCTGACAAGCCCGCCGACATAGTTGCCGGTGGCGATCGCGCCGAGCAAACCGGCAATCAAGCCGGCAACCACCAAACCGACGAAAGTCATCTTGGAGTTGACCGTACTCTTCGCCGCTTCAAATGATGCCGTCGAGGGCTTGGTGATAACTGACATGGAAGTATTCATCATACCGCTCATATCCATACCCATTTGATATTTCTCCTTTGAATTGAAAACGTCCAGCGCTGGCTCGCGGAGTCTGAATAAAATATTTCCGCGAACTGCATAGTTCCATCGGTCGCGTTGCGTGACGACTCTATCGCATCACCTCCCCTTGATGTATACAATAGATAAAACCCTTGCGCCGCACTCTCGATACGGCGCTCGCTTTGTATTCTCATGGTCGCGTGCTACAATTCGCGCGCAACAAAATCGCAGATCGATTCGTTTATCCTTTGATGATCAACAACGGTTCTACTTTACCACAACCCAATCCGGATTTCAATCCCCCCTCTTGGCAGGCACGCTTGCGCGCGCTGGCGGAACGACATCCACGCCTTGCCCACACGCTCACGCTGTTCGGCATTGCCACCGTCGCGCTGCTGTGCGTCGCGCTGACGATGCTCGTGCTGGCGTTTAACTCGTTCACCGCGACCCTGCCGTCGCCGGATCGCTTGGCAAATTTTTTGCCGCCGCAATCCACCAAGATTTTTGACCGCCGCGGCGAACTGCTCTTTGAAGTGTTCGATTCGCACGGCGGACGGCGCACGAACGTGCCGATCGAAAAAATTCCGGCGGCGCTGAAAAACGCGACGATCACGACCGAAGACCAAACGTTTTATTCCAACATCGGCGTCGACTTCGTCGGCATTGCGCGCGCGATCTATAACTTGATCCGTTACGGCAGACCCGCCGGCGGCGGCAGTACGATCACCCAACAGCTCGTCAAAACCACCTTGCTCTCGCCGGAGCAAACCATCGAGCGAAAAGTCCGCGAAGCATTCCTCGCGTACGAAATCACGCGGCGGTATTCCAAAGACAAGATTCTCGAGCTGTATCTCAACACGATCTTCTACGGCAATCTCGCCTATGGCGTGCAAGCCGCCGCGGACGCGTACTTCGATAAAGATGTGCAAGACCTCTCGCTCGCACAAGCCGCCCTGCTTGCCGGTCTGCCCCAAGCGCCGGCGTTGTACGATCCATGCGTGGACGCGGACGCCGCGCTGGATCGCACGCGCACGGTTTTGAATTTGATGGTGGCGGCGCGCGTCATTTCGCGCGAAGAGTCCGCGCGCGCGGCGGCGGAAATTTTTGCCGAGGTGAATTCGGACGCGTTCGCGCGGCGCTGCCAAATCACTGCCAGCATTCAAGCGCCGCATTTCGTCGCGTACGTCCGGCAATTGTTGGAGGAGCAGTACGGCTCCGATGTCGTTTACAAAGCCGGCTTGCAAGTCACCACCTCGCTCGACCTGGATATTCAAAAGGTCGCGGAAGATGAAGCGCGCAAACAAGTCGCGTTGTTGCAAAGTCAAAAAGTGACGAATGCGTCCGTCGTCGTGCTTGATCCGCGCGCCGGTGAGATTCTCGCGCTCCTCGGCAGCGTGGATTTTTTTGACAAAAAAATCGACGGGCAGGTCAACGTCGCGCTCCGCTTGCGTCAGCCCGGCTCGTCGATCAAGCCGATCAATTACGTTGCCGCGTTTGAAAAGGGGTGGACGCCGGCGACAGTGTTGGCGGATGTCACGACGATATTTCCCATCAAAGGTCAGCCCGATTACGTTCCGCACAATTACGATCAACGCGAGCACGGCTTGACGCCGATTCGCGTCGCGCTCGCGTCGTCGTTCAATATTCCGGCGGTCAAGACGTTGCAGTTCGTCACCGTGCCGACGATGATCGAAACGGCGAAACGCTTTGGCATTACGACCTTTCGCGACGCGAGCAACTACGGACTCGCGTTGACGCTCGGCGGCGGTGAAGTGAAATTGCTCGAACTGACCGGCGCGTACGCCGCGTTCGCGAACAACGGCGCGCGCTTCGCGCCATCGCCGTTTCTCAAGATCACCGATGCCGCCGGCAAAGTGTTGTATGATGTGAAAGCCAATCCGCCGCGCGCGGAACGCCCGGTCGATCCGCGTTACGCGTATCAAATCACGAGCATCTTGAGCGATGTGTCCGCGCGCGCGCCGGCGTTCGGCACCGCCGGCGCGTTGCGTTTGTCGCGCACCGCCGCAGTGAAAACCGGCACGACAGACGATTTCCGCGATAATTGGACGATTGGCTTTGCGCCGAATCTCGCCGTCGGCGTGTGGGTCGGCAATTCCAATAACGCGGAGATGGAGCATATCAGCGGCATCACCGGCGCGGGACCGATTTGGCACAACATCATGGAACGCATTCTCGCCGGCACGCCCGCGCTCGATTTCAAACGACCGGACGGACTCGTCGATGTGGAAATCTGCAACGAATCCGGCTTGCTGCCGACCGAGAATTGTCCGCGCGAAAGCCGGCGCGTGGAAATATTTCTCGCCGAGCGCGCGCCTAAAGAGAAAGACAACGTCTGGCAGAAATTGAAAATCGACAAGACGAATGGCATGCTCGGCAACGCCGGCTGTCCGCCGGAAAATGTCGAGGAAAAAATTTTCGCGGTCTATCCGCCGGAGGCGCGGCAATGGGCGATCGATCACAACATCCCGCAGCCGCCAACCGACGTCAGCCCCAATTGCCCCGATCCGATTCTCCTTGCGAATAAACCGTCGCTCGATGTGGCAACGCCGCGCGAGGGCGAGATCCTGCGCGGCGAGATTGAAATTCGCGGCACCGTGCGCCTGCCGGATTTTGATCGCTATACCATTCAAATCGGACCGGGGAACGATCCGCGCGATTGGATTTTGTTGACGACCGGCAGAAACACGGTGCAAAATAACGTACTGGCGCGCTGGGACACGCGGCGCTTTGCCGACGGCGCGTACACGATTCGGCTCGAAATGTTTGATCGCGCCGGCAAATCGTTTGCGGGCCGCGTCCACGTCGCCGTCGCTAACACGCCCACCATAACGCCGCGCCCCCAACCGACCGCGACGCGCACGAACACTCCCGCGCCTACCGCGACGCGCACGTTGACCCCATTGCCAACGTTCACATTGACCGCGTCACCAACTCGGACAATTTCCGCGACGACATTCCCCAGTGCAACCGTCACGCGTAGCGCAACGCTTCCGCCGACCGCGACGATTCCACCTCCAACGATTACGCTCGCGCCCACCGCGACCATATCGCCAACACTCGCGCCCACTGCGACCGCATCGCCAACCATCGCACCAACGTCAACCGCAACTCCGCCGGCATCGCCGACCGCAACGCCTTCACCGACACGCACAATTTCGCCAACGGTCACGCGAACGCCGACGCCGTAAGCAAGTGTTTTGAAATTCGTGGCGCGGGCTTTCTAGCCCGCACAGCGGCTCAGAAAAGCCGCTCCACATGCAATTTCAAAACACGCTAAGAAAAAATCGAGCAGGAAAGATTCCTGCTCGATTTGCATTCACTTGCCCTTTGCCGGGGTGGGCTTGTCATTCTTTCCCTTGTCATTTCCACCCGAGTTGTCGTTTCCTTTGGGATTGTCGTTCTTTCCGTTTCCGCCCGAATCCAAAATCGGTGGAGCAGGCGCGGGAGTTGGCGCGGCAGTTGGCGCTGGTGTCGCGGTTGGCTCTGCCGTGGGTTGCGGAACAGCCGTCGGCGTATTTTCAATAGTTGCAGTCGCAACAGAAATGGTTTGGGGGACGCTTGTCTCTGTCGCAACTGCCGGCGTTGCTACCGTCGTCGGGGTTGCATCAGCCAAAGTCGTCGTAGGTACTGCTACCGGTGTGGCATCGGAATCAGTTGCCGGCGTTGTAGAGGTTGAACTATTTTGCGCGGAGGGGGGATTAGGATTACTTCCCGAATCATTTTTTCCGGGTGCTTCCCCCACTAGGACAACAATGGGGCGTTGTTTCGGCGCAGTTTCGTTGTGTTGATCTTTTTCCGCATCCTGAATAATCTGCGCGCTCACCGGCTTGAGCGCGATGTGAACGATGGAATCCGCGCTGTAATCCGCGCGCAAGCGCGAGGTGAGATTCAAGCGCACGACCGTGCGCGCGCTATCCGCGAATGCCGCTTCGACCGCGCCGAAAACGCCAAACACGCCAAACAAAATCGTCAGCGTCAACAATCCAATCCACGTGCGCGTTCCAATGCTCATGCAATCTCCCGTTCCAGTTCGTGCGTGAAATCAATTTCCAAATCGGATTCCGCTTCGTCCAATACCGCGTAGACGCGCACGCGCGCTTCTTTGCCTTTGACGCGATGCAAACCCAAATCTTTGACGCGGATCGTCGCGTCGTCCATCGCCGCGTACGTCATCTCCGAGATCAGCAAATTGTATTCCGGATAATTCTTGTTCAAGCCCTGAATGCGCGAGGTGAGATTCACCGCGTCGCCAATCACCGTGTACTCAAAGCGTCCGAGCGATCCGATTTGCCCGGCGATTACGGGACCGGTGTTAATGCCGATGCCGATGCGAATCGACTCAATGCCGCGACGCAAAGCGTGCCGCCGCGCGTTGAATTCGGCGAGCCGCTGCCGCAACGCGATTGCGCATTCCACCGCGCGGCGCGCGTGATCCGGCTGCTCGACCGGCGCGCCAAAAACGATCAGCGTGGAATCGCCGCCGAATTTGTTAACCAAACCCTGATGCTGTCCCACGACCTCCAGCATCTCGGTGAAAAATTCATTCAAGAACGCGACGATCTCGCTCGGTTCATAACGCTCGGCGAGACTCGTGAAATCGCGGATGTCGATAAAAATCATCGTGACCTGACGCAATTCGCCGCCCAATTTCACGCCGCCCTCGGTGAAATTCTGGATCAAAACCTCGCGCACTTCTTTGCTCACGACACGCCCAAAAATATCTTTGATAAACTCGCGTTCCTTTAGCCCCGCCGTCATGCGGTTGAACGCGCGCCCAAGCAAACCGATCTCATCCCTACCGCGATCATCGACGTGCGCTTCCAAATCGCCTTCGGCGACGCGTTGGCTCGCGGCGACCAGATTCGTCACCGGCTGAACGATCCCGCGCGCAACGAGTACGCCGATCCCGGCGATGACGGCGATGCCGACGCCAAAGATCAAGAAAATGTTATTGCGAATTTCGCCGCCGGATTCGGAAACATATTCGTCGTGCGACGCCGCCACCGAAAAGAGCGCAATCGGCTCACCGTCACGCACTTCGAACGCGCCGAACGCTTCGGTAAAATCGCCGGTGCCCGCATCGGTGAGCGTCGGGCGAAAATAAATTTGATCGGCGGGCAGCTTGAGAATGCGAGCGTATTCCGGCGGGGCGATGCGCGCGCGCGCCGGGTCGCGCGTCGTGAGCGTCGTCGCGATGATGTCGCCGCTCGGCGCGTAAATGCTCACGCGCGCCAGCGATTCTTTATCGATCCGCCGCGCGACCGTGTCGAGGTACGTGCCCACGAGCAACACGCCGACTAATTTGTCACCGACTTTGAGTGGACCCGCCGTGTAAAAGGCATTGCCCCACGGCGTCGAAACAATATCCGCAAATTTATCGTTGCCTTGGGTGAGTTGCCCGGCCGCGACTTGCGAAAAAATTTTCCAATCCGCGTACGGCGCGCCGGGTGGATAGAGATAATCATCCACGCGCGTGGCATCCGCGCGGCGATGCATCACGAACAGCGCGTCGCCGTTCAAATCCACGACTTCTAACAAATCCGCGCGCGCGTTCACGACGAGCGGCTGCGCGATCTCTTTCAGCGCGCTGGCTTGGCGATTCTGCGCGGCGGCGCCAAATCCTTCCGTGAAAACGATCGTGCGGAGCAATGCCAATTGTTCACGTTCGATCTTGACAATCGTATCCGCCGCGAGCTGCCCCGAATCGATCAGCCGGCGCGTAAAGCGCTCTTCCAAATCGCGCGCCAGAATTTGCGTCGCCGTGAATGTGACCACAACGGCGAGAATAATCGCGAGAATCAAGTACGGCAGCGTGATCTTGACGCGCAATTGGGAAAATAGAAACTCGCGCAGACCCAATCCCTGTGCGCGAGCCGGTGGAGTGGACGTGTTCATAAGCCGGGTATAAGTTAGCGAGCAGGATTCAATTCATCTTTCCCTGCGACCCTCATCATAGCACGCCCGAGCAGTATGGGCAATGGTACCTGTTCCTTTTTAGATTACAGTTTGATGACAAGCCACAAACAAAAATCCGCTCGTTCAAAAGACCCGAACGGATGGTATAAGAAATATTTTCGGAGTCGCAGTCCATCACAGATTGGAAGGGGAAGGCGTTCTGGAAGGGGAAGACGTTCTCTAACGCCGTCTTTTCGAGGGGAAAACGCGCTAGAGCGCGCTCGCCCTTACAAAATTGTGATGGACTGAGTCGAGCAACTATCGGCTCAAGCCGCGCGGTCCGCGATCCATCTGCACATGACAATATTCACATTGCGGCAAGATCGCGTCGCGGAATTGAAAAACGTTGCGCTCATCGCCCTTGCGGTGCGAGACATGGCAATCGGTACAGCGAATGAACGGCGCGGCGGGATCGTTCATCTTGGTGTGCTCGTGATTCTCAAAACCGGTTATTGCCAGCGCCTCTTGATGGCATTTCGCGCATGCTTCATTCTGCAACGGAAAAACAATTTTCGCCGGCTGGGTTGCCGTGCCGATGTAATGTTTGAGCGCATCCCACGCCGATACGGTCAAGACTGCCCCGCGTCCGACGATGCCTTCCCCGACGTGGCAATCAATGCACTTGACCTCTTTTTTGCGATGATGAAACGCGGCGAGGTCAAGCGCGTTTTTTTTCGTGATGGCATCGTTAAAGCGCGCGAGGTATTCGGTTTCGGGTTGCGTGTGACACGACGCGCAAAAATTATTGTCCTGCTCCAACGACGACGCGTACGCAATGCCGCCCATCATCGCCGCGATGCCCACCAGCCCAGCAACCACGCCGATGCGCCAGCGCGAATTTTTTGCCAGCGCATTCCGTATTACGTAATACGTATTACGGAACATTCCCTATCCCTTGAAATCAATCAGGATCGAATGCATCTCATCGGTGCCGGTAGGATATGTCCCATCAAGCAACCGAATCTTGCCGGGCTTGGGTTGAACGCGCCCGGATTTTTCCGTGACGCGTGCGTACAGCGTATGGCGACCACTCGTCGACGCGGGTCCCGTCCATTTCCAAATCGTCCACACGAACGGCGACGGTCCGCGCGAGAGTTCAGCGTCAAGCCATTGATCCGTATCGTCAAAACTGATCTCGATTTTCGCGATGCCGCTTTCGCCGGAAAACGCGACGCCAGAAACGGAAAAGGTTTTGTCCGCGATCTCGGTTAGGTCTTTGGGAGAATCGATCCGCGCGTTGGGATTGATGAACGCGTCGTTCGTCCACCCCTGCTTTTCCCAGTAACCCTGAAATGGCTTGTCGACGACTGTAATGGTATGAATCCATTTGGGCTGTTTCATTCCGTAGCGTCCGGGCCACAGCACACGCAACGGCGCGCCGTGATCGCGCGGCAACGGCTCGCCGTTCATTTCGTACACCAACAGCGCGTTATCGTGCAGCCCCACTTCGACCGGAACGCCGGTGTAAAAGCCGTCGAGCGCTTCGAGTTTGAGATGCGCGCCGCTATTTTTTATTTTGGCTTGTGCGAGCAAATCCTTGACGCGCACGCCTTTCCAAATCGCGTTCGAAATCAATTCGCCGCCGACCGGATTCGAAA
>JACQGS010000078.1 GCA_016199405.1 Chloroflexota bacterium
ACATAGATGAGCGACGGCAAGACGTGCGGGTTATCGTTTGCCGCGTCGAGTTGCAAACGATGCAGCGCGTGTCCGTCGTACATCGCGATGGATGAATTGGTCGTGCCGAAATCAATGCCGAGTTTCATAGGCGGTGACAAGTGACGGGTGGCAAGTGACAAGCAAGAAACGCGCTACTCGCGCGATTGAAAAGAAAACCCATCTGCCGCGAAATGCAGATGGGATTCGATTTGGGTTTTCATTGGAGTTCGCACGCCTTCATGCGAAAAACCTTTGCACGGCATGCTTTGCTCCGTTGATTTTTTTCAGTTCGATGATCCGCTTGGGACTTGGACCCTAAACATACTGATTAAGAGTAGATTGTTCTTGAGCAAGGGTTTATTAGACATTGAGTCAGAGCTAGATCTATGTTCGAATGAGTTCTGCCGGGGGTGCGCTGTATTCGCTCTCAACTTTGGTGGCGAAATAGCCGGTTTGGACGACTGGCCTTTCGGTCGAGTCTTTTGGCAAGAGATATTGTGGCACGGGTACGGGAAGATTGTTATTGAGTAAATGCTCAATAACTAATTCGCGTGCCTCTTCGAGGTCTTGGAGCGCTTCCTCAGGGGTGTCGCCTTGACTCATACATCCCGGTAATTCCGGGTGCGAGGCAACATAGCATGCGCCGCCCGCAGTAGTCTCTTCAAGCAAAACAATTGTGAGGTACTTGAGATTGCTAAAGTGCTTGACCCTTGCGTTCATTTTTTGCCTCCAGTTTTTTCAACTCACCTATCAATCTGATCACAGCGGAGATGTAAGGCTTCGCGAGTTCTTTTCGATGCGCGACATTTAAAACGAGTTGCGGATAATGGGGATGCGAATACAATCGCCCGTGTCTTGCTTCGCGGAATGTGAAACCAAAACTTGTTAATAGCGAATCGACGTCTAGATTACTCCAACCTGCTTTGGTCGCGCGCATGCGCTCTAGAAGCTTCTCATTGCCCACAATGATTTTCTATCCTTGCAGAGCGGCAGGAGGTGTGGTTTGGATTTGGGTGACTTCGAGAGGAATTTCGGCTGCCAAAGTCTCACCAATTAGAATGTGAAACTCGTAACTTCCAAATCGGGGGAACTTAGCCCCATTAATAACAAGAATTTGATTGGCTAAAGTAGCCAAGCCATTTGGGTTTCTCTGCACATTAATGTGAACGCCAAGGCGGAAATGTTCGCGTCCATCCTCGTCGAGTAGAACAAATTTGACGTCTTTTTCCCCTACTTCGCTGGGCTCAAACTCGAATTGCGTTACGAGTTGCATTTGAGGATGGATGACAGGAGCAACTGGGGCGAAAAGGATTGAAAAGATGCCCATAACATTCAGCTTGCCTTGCTCCGCGATATTGGCGTAATCAGCGAGAACGGCAACTCTGGTTCTCAAAATCGTCTCCTGTCTTGATCATGCCTGCCAACGCCCACGTCCGGCGCGACAGTGCAATCGTGGATCTTGCAGGCTGCCGCGGCTAGTCAAATTATAGCACAAACAGACTAAAGCACAAACATGACTGGTGATTGTATACATCTCGGCACTGTCATTTCGAGGAGCATAGTTTGCGGACCGATTGAGCAATCAAGTTGTCGCATCGGGCAGTAGTCAATTCAGACAGTCGACAACATTGATAATATTTTTCTCGATAGGGAAAAACTTCGCAGGACAGTTTCCCCTGATGATCCGGCAGGGACTTGAACCCTGAACCTATTGATTAAGAGTCAATTGCTCTGCCAATTGAGCTACCGGACCGTTCTACACACTGAAAATATACCATGACTGTTTTTGGTTTGCAAATCAAGGTTCTTGAATTTTCTTTGAGCCGGTGCTATACTCTTTGCCACAGTCGCCCTCGTAGCTCAAATGGATCGAGCAAGGCACTCCTAACGCCGAGGTTGTGGGTTCAAATCCCGCCGGGGGCACTTTCCAATTTCGGATTGTGGCTTTCGGATTTCGGATCATTCGTTTATTCGTTCTCCGTTCGCTGACTCCCTTGCTTCTTGAACATCCGCAAAATTTCCGCGACCGTTGTCGCGTCCTCCGGCTTTTTGTCCGCGCGAATAAATCCTTTCACGCGCGGAAAACGCAACGCATAGCCCGGCTCATCGTCGATTTTGCCGGCGGTGTGAATCGGCGAGCGCGTAATTTCATCGGCTTGCATCTCGATCACGTACTTCGGTTCGACCCACACATCCGGCTCCATCACCGCCTCGACGCGCGCGTGCGGATGATCTAACGCGATTTTGTCCAAGAGCGCGCGCATCTGGGGCCATTCCTCATCTGAAAACCCCGTTCCAATTTTTGCCACCGTCACAAATTTATCCTGCTGGTCATCGTACAGCGCGACCAACAGCGCGCCGATGCCAAACCGCGCGCGCATCCCGCGCCCGCGCAAATAGCCGACGACGACGCCGTCCACCGTATCGGTCAGATGCCCCTGATACGAGCGTTTGAGTTTCATCCAATTGAAATTGCGCGCGCCGGCTTGATACGGGCTATCGAGCCGCTTTGCCATAATGCCTTCCAGCCCGTGCTCGATTTTCTCCATGAAAAACTTTTCGATCAGTTTCGCGTCTTGGGTAACGAGTTGCTCCGCGACTTCCAGCGTCTCGCCGCGCGCGATCAATTTGTCCAAGAGCGCGTGACGTTCTTGATAGCCGACGCGCGTGACGTCCTTGCCATCCGCGTACAGCAAATCGAACGCTAAAAGTTTGAGCGGCAATTTCGCTTGAGACTCGGCGATGCCGTGCTTGCGTTTGCGCTGCGTCGTCATTTGGAACGGCAAATAATCGCCGGTCTCGGTGTCCACCGCGAGCGCCTCGCCTTCCAGAATCGCGGTCTTGGCTTTGAATTGTTTGCGGACGCCCTCGGCAATATCCGGAAACATCTCGGTCGTCTCTTCGAGATTGCGCGAATAAATGCGGACTCTGTCGCCGTCTTTATGAATTTGCGCGCGCAGTCCATCGTACTTGGGCTCGATCGCGCATTTGCCGAGCCGCGTCACAACATCTTCGGACGATTTCGCGCGTTCGGCGAGCGCCATGCGCACCGGGTTTCCAACCTTGACCTGAATTTTTTCGAGCGCATCCACGCCGTCGGCTTTGAAGATGCGCGCAACCTCGCCGAGATCGGAACAAACATTGTAGGCGCGCTCGATCGGCGCGCGCAAAGATTTGTCGCCGGTTTTCGACCACGACAAACTTTCCATCACGGTCGGATCGCCGATGCCGAGCCGTAAGCGCCCAAGCGGGATACGCAGCAGATAGCGCGCTTCCGCGCCGGATAATTTGTTCAGCAAATCCGCGAGCAGATCGGTTTTCTTTTCGACTGTGCCTTCGCCGCTTGTCGTCGCGATTTGCATCAATTGATCGTACACTTTTTTGACGGTCAGCTTGCTGCCATCATTCTGCTTGAGCAAATTTTCGGCGACCGTGCCGTAATCGCCTTTCGTTTTGTATTGTTTCTTGATCGCGTCGATGGTTTTGCCGGACGCTTTCGCGAGCGCTTGCGCGGCAAGCGCGTCGCCGATGCCGAAATCAATCGGCGCGAATGCCGGTCCCAAACGCTCTTGCGTCAGATAAATGATTGGCGCGATATCTTCTTCGCTCGCGCCTTTGAACAATTCCGCCAGCGCCGCGGTCATTTCCAGCCGCTTGGTGGTTTTTTCAAGCCGAGCAAGGCAGTCCACTAACTTTGCAAAGCGCATAGGTTTCTCCTCGAAGTATGATCCGTGAAAGGTGAACCGATTGGATTTGTACGCGCGCTTCACGTTTCACGCATTACGCAATACTTGATTGCTCAACACTTTATCATACTCTCAACATCCTTGACAAATGCAATCCGCTCCCCTATTATGCGACGCGTCGTGCTCATTCTCGCCTCCACGTCGCCGCGCCGCCGCGAATTGATTCAACTGCTCGGTCTCGAATTTCAAATTGTGCCGGTGGACGTTGACGAATCGGTGTTGCCGGCTGAATCGCCGGCAGAATTGGTGCAGCGCCTCAGCCGCGCAAAAGCGAACATTGCCGCGCAAGAATTTCCGAACGCGAGCATCGTCGCGGCAGATACGCTCGTCGCGTTTCAAGCGCAGATGCTCGGCAAGCCGCGCGACGCGGACGAGGCGCGACGAATGTTGAAAGCATTGCGCGGAACGCGGCACACCGTTTTTTCCGGGCTGACCACGCGCAAGAACGCGAAAGAAATAACCGTCCTCGTGCAAACCAGCGTCTGGATGCGCGATTATTCCGACGCGCAGATCGAAGCGTACGTCGCGACCGGCGACCCGCTCGACAAAGCCGCGGCGTACGCGGTGCAGCATCGCGATTTTCATCCGGTCGCGCGCGTCGAGGGCTGTTACGCGAACGTGATGGGCTTACCGCTCTGCCATTTGCAGCGCGCCTTGCGCGCGTTTGGCGTGATCGCGCCGGAGCCGGATACGGCGTGCCAGAAGCACTTGCATATCATCTGCCCGGTGGCAAAGGAAATTCTGAACTCAAAATTCTAAATTCTGAATTCGCGGTTTCTAAATCCGAAATCCGCAATCTAAAACACTTGCACCGCACGCAAGTGCAGGTGTCCGAAATTGAATATGGACATTCTCTCCCAACTCAACCCCGAACAACGCGATGCCGTGCAAATGGTTGACGGTCCCGTGCTCGTGCTCGCCGGACCGGGCAGCGGCAAAACGCGCGTCTTGACGCATCGCGTCGCGTATTTGATCCACGATCAACACATTGCGCCGCGCAACATTCTCGCGGTGACCTTCACGAACAAAGCCGCGCGCGCCATGCGCGAACGCTTGGTGCAAATTGTTGGTGAGGCGAACGCGCAAGACCTCACGCTCGGCACGTTCCACGCGACCTGCGCGCGCTTTTTGCGACGCGACGGCGAGCGCATCGGGCTGGCGCGCGGGTTTGTGATTTTCGACGACGACGATCAAAACGCGCTGATGAAACGCATCGTCAAAGAAATGAATTTGGACGACAAGAAATATCGCCCGGGCGCGGTGCTCGGCGCGATCGGCAAAGCCAAAAATGATTTGATCGGACCTGCGGAGTACGTGCCGCCGTCGTACTGGCATGAAGCGGTCGGGCGCGCGTACACGCGCTATCAGCAATTGCTCGCGGAAAACAACGCGGTCGATTTCGATGATCTGATTATGGAGACGGTGCGGCTGTTGCGCGAGAACGCGGACTTACTCGACCGCTTTCAAGAACGCTATCGCTATTTGCATGTGGACGAATTTCAAGACACGAACGTCGCGCAGTACGTGCTGATGAAATGGCTCGCGGACAAATACAAGAATTTATTTTGCGTCGGCGATGAAGATCAATCCATCTATATGTGGCGCGGCGCGGATTATCGCAACGTGATGCGCTTTCGCCAAGATTTTCCAAATACGCGCGTCGCGCTGCTCGAACAAAATTATCGCTCGACCAAAACGATTCTCGACGCGGCGCAAGCGATCATCCGCAAGAATTCAACGCGGCACGAAAAGAATTTGTGGACGGAAAATCCCGACGGCAACCGCGTGCGCGTGATCGAAGCGTACAACGAAGAGGAAGAGGCGCAGATCGTCGTGGATGAAATCGCGCGGATTACACGTAGAGACGTTCCGGGCGGTAGAGACGTTCCGGACGGTAAAGACGTTCCGGCGGAACGTCTCTACAATCCGGGCGACATCGCGATTTTTTATCGCACCAACGCGCAATCACGCGTCCTAGAAGATCAATTCGTCCGGCGCGGGATGCTCTATCGCCTCGTCGGCGCAACCAAGTTTTATCAGCGCCGCGAGGTCAAAGACCTGCTGGCGTACCTGCGCCTCGTGCACAATCCCGGCGACAGCATCGCGTTCCTGCGCGTCATCAACGTCCCGACGCGCGGGATCGGCAAGAAAACGATTGACGATCTGACGTATTGGGCGCAGAGATTGGATGTGTCGCCAGCATTAGTGCTGGAGCAGATCAGACAGCAGACGACAGACGACAGACAACAGAAAGCCGAAAGCAGATCGCAGATTGCGGATGGCGAAAAGCGACTGGCTGAAGGCGAGAGAGATGCGCCACCCGTCACTCGCCACCCGTCACTCGACACATTCGACAATCGCTCGCGTGTCGCGTTGCTCGCATTTCACAATCTGCTCGATCAATTGCGCGCGGCGATGCGCGAGATGAAACTGACCGAACTTTTCGATTTGATTTTGGAAAAAACCGGCTACGAAACCTACGCGCGCGACGGCTCGCCCGAAGGTGAAGATCGCTGGACCAATGTGCTGGAGTTACGCTCGGTGACGAAGCAATTTTCCGCCGACGCGGCGGAGATCGCGTTGCCGCAAATGCTCGAAGAGATCGCGCTGGTCGCGGATATTGATTCGTGGGATGAACGCACCGACGCGCCGACACTGATGACGTTGCACACCGCGAAGGGCTTGGAATTTCCAGTCGTGTTCATCATCGGATTGGAAGAGGGCTTGTTTCCGCACTCGCGTTCATACGAAGACCCGGCGGAAATGGAAGAAGAACGGCGGCTGTGTTACGTCGGCATTACGCGCGCAAAAGATCGCGTTTATTTGTTGCATGCGTTTCGCCGCGCGTTTTATGGCAGTTCCGAACCGGGCGAAGCGTCGCGTTTTCTCGCCGACATTCCGCGCGAACTCGTCACCGGGAATGCAAAATTGCCGACGCGCGAAAGCCGCGAAACATACGACCGACGCCAAGCGACGGAACGCGGACGCGAAAGGCACACAACTCCCGAACTCGCGCGAAAAAGCGCGGCGAACCATTTGAAGTTCAACGCCGGCGACCGCGTCGAGCATCCGCGCTTTGGTGCCGGCATTGTGATCGCGAGCAAAGCGATGGCGGGCGACGAAGAAGTGCAAATCGCGTTTGAGGGCAAGGGGATCAAGAATCTGATCGCGAGCATCGCGGGGCTAAAAAAGAAATAAAGGAGATGCGATGGGCACACATGCAAGCACAACGTTTGAAATAAAGGGCTGGGACGAGAAACCATACGACGAATTTGAAGACGGTCGAAAACTCACTCGCGCGAGCGTAATCAAATCCTATACAGGCGACATCGAGGGCGAAGGAAAATTAGAATATTTGATGGCTTATGCGGCGGATGGTTCCGCAAATTTTGCTGGCTTGGAACGCGTCGTTGGAAAAATCGGGGGGCGCGCCGGAAGTTTTGTCATCCAACACAGCGGAACATTCGAGAACGGCGCGGTGAAAACCAAATGGTTTATCGTGAAGGGTTCTGGAACTGGAAATCTGCGGGGACTGCGGGGCGAAGGCGAATTTTCCATCGGGCACGCGGAGCAATATCCTTTCGGATTCGACTACAGCTTTGAGTGATTTACTGATGCTACGCAAATTGTCACTCTGAGCACATTCGCTTTGCTCAGTGTAAACTCCGCGAGTGAAGAGTCTTGTTGCTTCAAGAGAGACACAAAATCGATTATTACGAGACCGATTTGAATTGGAATAATGAGACACCGGCACTGCAACGCACGCAGTGCGGTGCAAGTGTTCTTCACTCGCTCCGTTCGTTCAGAATGACAAGGCGAAACGTGAGTGATTTAGGTTTGTTTGCAAATAGGAGTTGGCAATCGTGAGTCAATTGCGCAGTCTGCTCCTGATCGGCTTGGTTGTGAGTGCCGGCTTGGCAGTTCTTTATTTCGCGTCACAAAGCATTCTCGGCGGCAGTTATACGCGCCTCGAACAGGAGAGCGTTCAACGTGATTTGGCGCGGGTCGTGGATGCGTTGCAAAACGATCTCGACCAAATGAATAGCAAAGACGGCGATTGGTCGAACTGGGACGACGCGTACGTCTTCGCGGAGGATCAGAATGAGGAATTCATCAAAGTCAACATGACCGATCTCGCGCTCGTGCAACTTCGCATCAACGTGATGCTCTTCCTCTCCCCCGCCGGCAATCTGGTCTACTCCAAAGCCATTGACCTCGAACAAAAATCCGACGCGCCGCTTCCCGCTGGTCTAGCGCCGCTCCTCGCCGATAAAAATTTTCTCGCAACGGTTTTGCAAAATAAGAATCCCGACAGCAGTCTCACCGGTTTTATCCTCTTGCGCGATCATCCCTTGCTGATCGCCGCGCGTCCGATCGTGACGAGCGAAGGGAAAGGTCCCATCCACGGCACGCTCGTCTTCGGTCGCTATCTCGACCGCGCGCACATCGCGCAATTGGGCAGCACGACGCATCTCAGCGTTTCGGCACAGCGACTCGACGTGGGCGCGCTCGACGCGGGATTTGAAATCGCGCGACAAAATCTATCCGACGCGCAACCTTATTTTATCCAAACGACCGGCGAGAACGCGATCGAGGGCTATACGCGTTGGAAAGATGTCGCGGGCAACCCCAACCTCGCCCTGCGCATCGATCAACCGCGCGATATTTATCAGCAAGGGCAATTGACGATCCGCTATTTTATGCTCTCGACCATTCTGATCGCCGCCCTCGGCTCGCTCGTCATGCAAATATTGCTCAACCGCTTGGTACTCTCGCGCCGCGGGCAACGCGAAAGCGAAGCGCGCTATCGCGCGGTGATCGAACAGGCGGCGGAAGGAATTTTTATTTTCGACGCGCAATCCTTACGCGTGCTGGAAGCCAATGCGGCTTCACGCAAACTTGCCGGGTATGCGCCCGCCGAAATTTTGCAATTGCGCCTTCCGGATCTGATCGAAGAGGATGCCGCGCGCCACGCGGATATTCAACATCAAATTCTCACCACGCGCGCCGTCGATTTCGGCGCCGGCAACCTTCGGCGGCAAGACGGCACGACGCGCGCGATTGAAGCGAGCGCAAGCGTCATCACATTCGGAGGCCGCGAGGTAATCGCGGCGGTGGTACGCGATGTGACCGAACGCACGCGCGCCGAAGCAGAGCGCGCGCGCCTGTTCGAGCAAGAACAGTCCCGCCGCGCCGAACTCGACGCGCTCTATTCGCTTTCGCGCGCGTTGAGCGACGCCGCAGATTTTGAGGCAATGCTTGAACTCGTGCCCGCTGAAGCGGTGCGCCGAATTCACACGACCTTTGCGTGTATTCTCAACATCGAGCAAGACGAGCTCGTCATTCGCTCCACATTTCCGGTCCGTACCCTCAGCCGCGATCTCGGCAAGGTCGAACGCGCGCCGCTGACCGATCTGCCCACGTGCCAACGCGTTCTGCGCAGCGCGACCCCTCTGCTCTTGCAACATATGGACGCCTCGATTTCAGCGCATGAGCGCGAATTGCTTTATCTCGATCTCGCGCATACGCTGCTCGCGATTCCTCTGCGCGTGGAAGAACGCGTGATCGGAATCTTGACGCTCGGCGAAGCGCGGCATCCCGCGCGTGAGCAATTTACGGATGAGAAAATCAGTCTCGCGAACAGCATCGCGGAACAAACCGCCGGCGCGTTGCGCCGAGCGGAATTGTATTCGGAACTCGAGCACAGCTATTTGCAGACGGTGCTCGCGCTTGCCAGCGCCGTGGATGCGAAAGACACGTACACGCACGATCACGCGGAGCGCTTGGCAGTCATGGCGTCCGCGATTGGCGCGGAATTGGAAATGAGCCGGCGCGATCTGGAGGATTTGCATTACGGGGCGATTCTGCACGACATCGGCAAAATCGGCGTTGCCGACGCGATTCTGCAAAAGCCGGCGCGCCTCAACGCGGACGAGTGGGTGAAAATGCGCGAGCACCCAGGAATCGGCGCGCAAATTCTCGCGCCGGTGCCGCGGCTCGCCGGCGCGGCAAAAATCGTCCGCCATCATCACGAGCGCTGGGACGGCAAGGGCTATCCAGATCATCTTGCCGGCGAGAATATTCCGCTCGGCGCGCGCATACTGACCGTCGCGGATTCGTTCAGCGCGATCACGGACGCGCGCGTATACAAAAAAGCGCGTGCGGTTGAGGAAGCCGTCGCGGAATTGAAAAAGCACGCCGGCGTGCAGTTCGATCCGCGCGTGGTGGAAATTTTTTTGCGGCTGTTGGAGCGCGGGAAGATTGGGGGGAGTGAGCATTCCGAAGGAGTTTCTGTTAGCACAAAATAGAAATATTACCCTCTATTGAGACAAGTCGCGCTAAACTAAAAGTGGATCTTCCGCTACACCCAAGCCGCCGCAAATCGGGCAGTGGTCTTCCTCCACCGAATCATCATAGTTTTCGTAAAACAAATCCAAATCTGCAAAGGGTACTCCACGAACAACATTGACAAGTTTGCCATAGTTTTTGCATCCATCGGTTTCGCATACAACGGGGATTTCTATTTCCCGGCTTTGCTCCATAAATGCGCCTCCTCGTCATAGATGATCGCCTTGGCTTTCTTCAAATGTGATTGTGCATTTCTGATTTGATGTTTCCACAATTTTCCAAAGCGCCGACCATCTATAACTCGATCAAAAGTATCATCGCATAGATCAGGATGAATGTCCTTAACGAGCAAATGTAATTCTTCCGTTGTCATCGAATTTTGAGACAGCAAGTATAGTATGGTTTCAGAAAATATTGAGTTGATGGTTTTATGCTTGACTCTAACCCGAATGAGATTATCTTCTACGTCCCTTTCCAGATCAAGAGACTTTAGGCGTATCGTTCGGTTAATTCTTTTTTGCTCGAGTTGAACAGTCTTTCTAACATCTTCTACTTGGGCTTGAATCTCCTTGAGTTGGATTGACGTCACATTTGCGCCCAAGTTTTTATATCCGTTCATATCATTTTGGATTCTTCGAACAGTCGCGACATCCGTTACTTTTACCCCATATTCGAAATTCCCTGTTTCCCCGCCTTTAGTAAAATTGGCGGATGCAACCATCGCGTATGACTTGTCGGCTATGTAAACTTTTGCGTGAATTCTTGGCAGGTATGTAACAGAGACATTTTGGTGATTGTCAAACAAATACAATAAAGCAGAAATGTCAGTCGCTCCCTGAACCAATGTCCGCAAAGAAATATCTGTCAAGATGCTGATCCGAACATCACTCGAGAGTTTCTTGCTAGCAACCGCATTGACCAACATTTTAACGGGGCCGAATGTTATGTACGGAGAGCAAATAAAACACTCTGACGTGACACGCTCGGTAAATTCGTCAAAAGCAGGTTTGAAGGGAGACCTAATCAGATTCATGACTTGGACTCTTACATCAGATCGTCATTTTGTCAATCTTGGTATTGAACAGAACACCAAAAGTTGGTACGGTGTAATTTCTATTGCACAAACGTCCCATTTCGCAGATCCAGCAATGCTTGCTGGATTTCTTCCTTGGTATTCATCACAAACGGACCGTACGGAAAAATTGTTTCATGGGACGGCGCGCCCGCCATCAGCATGAACCGCGTCGGCGCGTCCGCGCCGGTCTTGACGCGAACCTGATCGCCATCTTCAAACACGACCAACTTCACTGACTTGATGAACTCTCCGTTCCCATTCTCCTCCACGCCGAAAATTCCCTCACCCTCGAAAACATATGCAACGACAAAATGAGCGGCTGACGTTGGCAAAATAAATTCCGCGCCGGCGTCGAGCGCTACATCCATATAGATTGGCTTCGCCGCAATTTCGGTCACCGGTCCGACGATCCCGGCGTAATCACCGGCAACCACGCGCACCTTCGCACCATTTCTTTCTGCGATCGGAATCTCTGCCGCGGTCACTTCCTGATAACGCGGTGGCGACATTTTTTGCGCCGCCGGCAAATTCACCCACAGCTGAAAGCCGTCAATCAAGCCACTCGGTCCGCGATTCGGCAATTCTTCGTGCAAAATGCCGCGCCCGCTCGTCATCCATTGCACATCGCCCGGACCGATGATGCCGACATTGCCGAGACTATCGCGGTGCCGCACGTTGCCTTCGAGCATATACGTGACGGTTTCAATCCCGCGATGCGGATGCTTCGGAAAGCCGACGATTGGACCTTCGCGCGGATTATTGAAAGCAAAATGGTCGAACAGCAAAAACGGATCGAAAAGATTTTCGCGCGCGGGTCCGAAAGAACGCCGCAACAATACATCCGCGCCTTCCACCACGAACTTGGGTTCAATGATTTGCTTTACTCGACGTGATAAACTTGCCATATCTGATTCCTCCAAAACTTTCAAGGTTTTTTCCGCAAGCGTTCAGATGTCATTGCGAGGAGGCGTTTTTGCCGACGAGGCAATCTCCAAGCCACAATTGGAGCGATGCCCTTTGCCTTTGGAACTCGGGGATTGCTTCGCAAAAATTGCTCGCAATGACATTGGGCTGAACGGTTACATTTTTTCTTCGTGCCCTTCGTGTCCTTCGTGGGTCAATTTTTCGCGAATCGCTCCATCAACTCTTTCACAAACTCCATCCCCTCAAAATAATCCGCGATGCGAACGCTCTCATCCGGCGCGTGCGCGCGCGAATCATGCCAGCCGACGCCGGCGCTCACCGCCGGAATTCCTAACGCTTGGCAGAGCGGATACATCGGACCGCTCCCCGCCATCGTCGGATAAACCACCGGCTCTTTGCGATACACTGCGCGCGCCGCGTCAATTGCCGCGCGCACGATCGCCGAATCGAGCGGCGAGCGCGCGGTCTCTTCGCCGGTTTCCGTCAACACGACCTCGATATCATCAAACCCGCGCCGCGCGAGATGCTTCTTTAGCAAATCCAAAACCAAATCCGGCGCGAGATTCGGCACGAGCCGAAAATCAATCTTGGCGAACGCGTGATTCGGCATCACCGTTTTCGAACCCTCGCCGATGTAACCCGAATACAAACCGCAGATCGTGCAAGTCGGCTCGTACAGAAATTTTTTCAACAAGTCGATGCCATTGCGCTTGCCGATGAACGATTTGATTCCAAGATTCTGCTTGATTTTCGCTTCGTCGTATGGAATCGTTTTCAGCGCATCCATTTCCGCTTGCGTCGGCGCGCGCACATGCAATTGATAATCGTCAATCGTGATGTGATCGTCCGCGTTCTTCAGCGTGGCGAGCGCCCACGTCAGCCGCCACGCCGGATTCTCAACAATCGCCGCTTGCGATGAATGGAGATCGCGCTGCGCGCCGCGCGCGTGCAGTTCGACGTACACAATGCCTTTCAATCCGCACGCCAACACCGGACGATCATTGATATCTTTGTAGCCGGCTTCCCACAAACAGCCATCCGCGTCCGCGAGCAATGCGCGATTTTCCGCGACGAATTGCGGCAGATGAATGCTGCCGATCTCTTCTTCGCCTTCGAGCACGAATTTTATTTTCACCGGCAATTCGCCAATCGCTACGCGGTACGCTTCCATCGCTTGAATCCGGCAGAGGAGATTCGCTTTGTTGTCCGCGACGCCGCGCGCGAATAATTTTCCGCCGCGAATCGCCGCGTCCCACGGCGGCGAAGTCCACTCGTCGAGCGGCTCCGGCGGCTGAACGTCGTAGTGATTGTAAATCATCAGCGTCCGCGCACCGCTCCCGATTTCGCCGTACACGACCGGCGCGCCGTTTTGCACTTCAATCAACCGCGCGCTCGCGCCCAATCTCTCCAATCGCTCCATCACTTTTTTTGCCATCTCGCGCATCCCGACGTTTTGTGCGGCAATGCTAGGCTGGCGGCAAAAATCTTGCAGTTCCGCGATAAAGCGTTCGCGATTGAGGTTGATGTAGGATTGGAAAGATTCCATGTGAACTCCGCAGGTAATTTGGAAGTAGTGATTGGAGATTAGAGATTGGGAACTCGAATTTGAATCCAGTCTCGTCAAAACAAACTTGGATGCCCAAACGAAATTACGAATTACGAATTACGAATTTTCAGTACCTCCCCATCTCCTCCAGTCGTTCATCGTCAATCCCAAAATAATGCGCGATCTCGTGTCGCAGCGTGGTATGAATAACATCCCGCGCCTCGGCATCATTGCGACAGGTCGCCAAGATAGACTGCCGGTAAATGCTGATTTTGTCCGGCGGGACGAGTCCGTAATCGCTCGTGCGCTCCGTCAATGGAATGCCATGATAAAAACCAAGCAAGTCGAGCGGATCATCCACCTCGGCATATTCCATCGTCTCCGCGTCAGGCCACTCCTCGACCACAATCGCGACGTTTGCAATATGCTTTCGAAGCGCATCCGGAATTTTCTCCAGCGCCTCCGCAACATGACGTTCAAATTCACGGCGATTCATCAGGAATACCTCGCTCTGGCTCAAGCTCTACTTTTGAAACCATATCACAGGTGATAGAGCGCGTCAATTGCCATGCGGGGCGTACAACATTATCCCCTGAGGTAGCAAGTTGACCCCAGGGGATTTTGGTTTCAGAACTCGATATACTGTCGCCATTCCGGCGCGATCTCCGAGGACAGCACCCAGTAGCGCGTGCGCGGTCGCCGCGGCTCGAAGGTAGGATCGTGAAACTTGAGTCCCGATTCGTGCAGCAGCCGGTCGCACTTGCGCGCCTGGCACGCCGCACACGCCGCGACGGTATTCGTCCACGTGTTCGCGGGAATGTTGTGCACGCGGCAGTATCGTTGCGGCAGAACGTGATCAATCGTCGCGGTCGCTGGCGTCAATTGCTTGCCGCAGTAAACGCACGTCAGCCGGTCGCGCGCAAGCACCGCCTGGCGCGACCAGACCGCGCCGCGCTGGGGAACGTTCACGTAGCGGCGCAGACGGATCACGGACGGCAACGGAAATTGCGCGCGAGCCGAACGAACCACGCGCCCATTGCGCGCGGGCTCAACCACTTCGACCTTGCCGCCGAGCAAGAGCGCGATGGCGCGGCGGTGACCCACGATGTGCAGCGGTTCGTACGAGGCGTTGAGCACAAGAACTTGGACCACGACGATCAACTCCTTCCGAATAAATTTGCTCCCCGGCAAGGACTCGAACCTTGATCAGCGGATTCAAAGTCCGCGGTGCTGCCGATTGCACCACCAGGGAATGAGTACCCAGGCAGGGACTCGAACCCCCGATTGCCTCGGTGTAGGCGAGGCATCCTACCATTGGAAGACCCGGGCATTTTGTGTTTTTCAATCCGAAATCGAAAATCCGAAATTAGTAGCGGGGGGCGGATTCGAACCGCCGCGATTTCGCGATTATGAGCCGCGCGAGGAAACCAGACTCCTCCACCCCGCTGTGGAACCAAAGGGACTCGAACCCTTATCTCTCGGATGCAAACCGAGTGTTCTCCCAATTGAACTATGGTCCCCAGTAGTGCATCCACTTGACCCTTGCACCGCCCGCAAGGGCAGGTGAAGTGCGGGTTTCAAACTTGATTTTCAGAGTGCTTTGAGCGTGAATTCCGCCCGGGCTGGTATGCAACTTTTTCAAGTGGCTGCACTAATGCTGCAGCGGCAGGAGTCGAACCTGCGATTTCGCGTTTAACAGACGCTTGCCTTTCCGCTTGGCCACGCTGCATTGTTGCGTTGCGCCCCCGGCGAGACTTGAACTCGCACAAGACCCGATTTCGAAGACCGGCGCGCTATCCATTTGCGCTACGGAGGCGTAAATGCGGTTGGCGGGAATCGAACCCGCTGTCTCCTCCTTGGCAAGGAGGCATCGTACCGGCAGACTCCAACCGCGTGTGTGTTGCCCCGCGAGGATTTGAACCTCGATCTTCTGATTCAGAATCAGACGCGCTACCGTTGCGCCACAAGGCAATGAGTCGGGGCAGCCGGATTTGAACCGGCGACCTCGCGGTTCCAAGCCGCGCGCGCTTCCAACTGCGCCATACCCCGCCAATGCGCTCGGCGAGGATCGAACTCGCGTTTACGGATTAAGAGTCCGCAACACTTGCCGCTATGTTACGAGCGCATGGAAGTGGGTCGCCAGGGAATCGAACCCTGTTTCCCAGCTTAAAGGGCTGATACATCTCCGAAATGTTTGCGACCCAAAGGAAGCGGCGAGAGTTGAACTCGCAACACGGTTGTTCGTGCGCCCGTTTTCGAAACGGGTTGCCTTACCCAGTAGCGACGCTTCCGTTGAAACGTTCACACGAGAGACCGCTGTGGCTGGATACCGCTGTGACGCGCGTGAACGTTTCAGTGCCGACTCAAGGAATTGAACCTTGCTCTCTCGGTTTTCAGCCGAGCGCAGCGACCGCGTTTGCTTAGTCGGCGCGCGATGGGGCGTGCGGGATTTGAACCCGCGATCTCCACATTGAAAGTGTGGTGTGCTTCCGGGCTACACCAACGCCCCGAATGGGTGAATGACGGAATTTGAATCCGTAACCTCCCGATTCACATTCGGGCGCTCTACCAAGTCGAGCTCCATCCACCATGAGCGGAGAGCAAAGGAATCGAACCTTCGCCGGATTTCCCGGAACGGTTTAGCAAACCGTCGCGACACGCTGCGCGCAGCATTCGCCTGCTCTCCCGAGCGTCCGCGGCGAGATTCGAACTCGCAACCTTTGCCTTCGCAGAGCAACGCGCTCTCCAATTGCGCCACGCGGACACGACGCCCTCGGCAAGATTCGAACTTGCAGTCTACGGTTTAGAAGACCGTCGTCCTATCCAATTGAACGACAAGGGCAAGGCGCGTCGGGCGGGACTCGAACCCGCGTTGTCGGTTTTGGAGACCGACCGATTAGCCGCCATCATCCCGACGCATGTGGTCGCCAGGGGAGGATTCGCACCTCCACGCCGCTTACGCGGCAACGGCTTTTGAGGCCGTCGCGTCTGCATTCCGCCACCCGGCGCTTTCCTTGAGTGGGCAAGATTCGAACCTGCTGATCCCGAAAGGGAACAGTTTTACGGACCGCCGCGGCTCGCTATCTCCGCCGCTTGCCCGCGAGAGTGGAGCCAGTCGGATTCGAACCGACGACCTCTGCTGTGCAAAGGCAGTGTTCTGCCAATTAAACTATGGCCCCGATTGGAACAAGCCGAGCCGCGGACTCGAACCGCGCTCACCGCTTTACAGGAGCGGCGCACTGCCAACTGTGCTA
>JACQGS010000010.1 GCA_016199405.1 Chloroflexota bacterium
AGCGCGGCGATGGCGCGGTCATTACGCACCGATCTAACGCCGAGCGATTGGCAGCGGTTCCGGCATGCGCCGCCGTTGAATGAGGATGACGTGATTCGGTTTCACGAATTTATTCAACAATATACCGGCGATTTTTCCGAGATTATGGATGAGCCGCTCCCCATCGATTAGAACCGCCCCATTCTGATTTTAGCCCGACCGAATTGTTCCGGTCGGGTTTCTGTTTTGGTGCGGACTTGACAAGCGGCATGTTCCGACTATAATCATATACCAATACCCCTCTAGGGTATACAATTTCAGGAGGTTTCCGATGAGCGAGAATAACGAACCGATTGCAGTCAACGACGCAGACTTCAAAGCCACCGTGCTCGACGCCCAACTGCCGGCTGTCGTGGACTTTTGGGCGGCGTGGTGCGGACCGTGCCGAATGGTCGCGCCGACCGTCGAAGAATTGGCGCGCGAATATTTCGGCAAAGCGGTCGTCGCCAAGTTGGACGCCGATGTGAATCCGCAAACGATGATGCAATATGGCGTCCTCGGGATTCCCACGCTGATCTTCTTCAAAGGCGGCAAAGAAGTTGATCGCCTTGTTGGCGCGTATCCCAAGGCGGCAATCGTAAAGAAATTGGAGTCAGTCTTGGCGCGTTAGCGCGCGGCGGAGTTTCCGCTGGGGAGTATGAAAAATGGCGGAAGATTTCAAAACCGAAATGAACCAACGCCTCAAGCGTATCGAAGGGCAGGCGCGCGGGATTCAAAAAATGGTCGACGAGGGGCGCGACTGCGGCGACATTATGCACCAACTGAACGCGATCAACGAAGCCGTTCGCAGCGCGAGTCGTTTGATGGCAGAGCAATTTGCGATGGAGTGTCTGCAAACCACCGGCAAGCGCGGCAAAGCGCGGGATGCGCTGGCGGCGGAAATGGTGGATGTGATTTCGCGCGTGCCGCGCTGATGTCGCGGGCTCGCAAAAGGAAAGCATTGGACCCGATCAAAAAGATTTTTGAAGAATACAAAACCATTGCCGTCGTCGGCGCGTCGGACAATCCGGCGCGGCCCGCATACGATGTCGCCGCTTATCTGAGACGCAGCGGCTTTCGGGTGATCCCCGTGAACCCGCGCCTGACGCAACTCTGGGGCGAAAAATGCTATCCTGATCTGCTCTCGATTCCCGAATCTATCGATGTCGTGGACATATTTCGCAACCCGCAGTTTGTGCCGGCGGTTGTCGAGCAAGCGATTTTGAAAAAAGCGAAGGTGGTCTGGATGCAGCCGGGCGCGGAAAATTCGGACGCCGCCGCGCGCGCCGAGCAAGCCGGCTTGGATGTCGTGATGGGATTGTGCATGATGACGGCATACCCTCACGCTAGTAGTGCATCCACTTGAAAGTGCGGGGTTCGGTCCCGATTTTCAGGCCAATTTGAGCACGAATTCCAGTCGGGCTAGTATGCAACTTTTTCAAGTGGCTGCACTAACGTACGGGGATGAGGCATTCATGGATAAACAGATTCGGACCGCGAGCGTGCGGTGGATCAAGGGCTTGCAGTTTGATGGGATCAGCGGATCAGGGCATCACGTCACGCTGGATACGTCAATCGAGAATGGCGGTTTCAATGAAGGCGCAAGCCCGATGGAGATGGTGCTGATCGCACTCGCGGGTTGCACTGCGTTTGATGTCGCCGATATTTTGCGGAAAAAGCGCGAACCGCTGGAAGGATTGGAAGTGAAAGTCAATGCCGTACGCGGCGATGAACACCCGCGCGTCTACACGGATATCGAAATCGTTTACGCTGTGCGCGGGAAAAAGATGTCACGCGAGGCAGTCGAGCACGCGATTGAACTTTCCGAGACCAAGTATTGCAGCGTCAGCGCGATGCTGGGCAAAACCGCGAAGATCAAGACGCGATACGAAATCTTGTAAGAATGGTTTCAAAAAAAAGAAAGGACAACGATGCGCGTTGTCCTTTCTTTTTTTCATTGCCTAAGCAAGCGTTTGATCTTTGTCTGGCGCTTCACGCCCGAGAAGGCGACTCCAAATGGTTTCGCTTGGAGCGAGGAGCGCGCCGGGAATGACACCCAAGAGATGCACAACTAGAAACGGGAGCATCTCAACCGACGCGCCGGCAAGTTTGAGCGCAAAGTACGGAATCCAGGCGCAAACACCGAGCATAATCAGAATGCGACCAAAAGTTGTTCGTTTCAATTTCGTATCTCGTCAAATGCCGGCTAGGTATTTTGCGCGGATGGCACCGGCGCTTCGACCGCCGCGGGCTGGCTTGCGAAAATAAAGCCGGCGTACATGAGGACTGCAGCGACTAACTCACCAATGTACAGATAGCCCCCAAGCCCCAGCCGCGTCAATGTGCTGGCAAAGCCAATCGAAAGCGCGCCAGCGGCGATCAGCACGTTGCCAATGACGCGATTCGGTAGAACGCGTTTGCGCCAAAATAGGAACGCAGAATAAATCGCGCCGCCCACGAGCGTGAGCAATCCATAAATGTTGAAGAAAGGTGTGGTGAGTCGCACCGCCGCGCCGGTTGGCAGAATTTCGCGGTATTGCTCGCTCAAGGGCAGTGAAGTTGTAAACTTGCTCGCGTCAAGTGGCGTTGTGATCATCAAAGCCAGCGCGACCAAACTACCGCCGATGAGAAATACGGTGAGCACGGTCGCCCATTTACGACGAACGAGCAGATACAGCGTTCCATGACCGAGCCATCCCGCATTGAGCGCCGCGCCAAAGAGATACCAACTCATAAAAACCACTGGACTCCAAACCAGCGCGGAAATCGCTTCGGCAACGGATCCGATCGAGAACATCGCGAGTCCGATGCCCCACCACAGCAAGTGCGTGTGCGCGGGCTTTCGAGCGTACCGTCGAAAAACATCCACCGTAAATGCGATCATAATGATCGAAGAAAGAAAGGGAAGGGCGGTCGTGATGTTCATTTTTCCTCCATGAAAAATTTAGCGATAGTGCACAAACCCGAGTAGGACCCCAGCGGCAACCACAATCATCGCGGCGGTAGCGAGAGCGAGCGCGATGAGAATAATCGGAAGCACGCGTTCGTAAAAGAGTGATTGATTGGGAATGCGTCGCGTGCGGCGAGTTCGACGGGGTGAGTCGCCCACTTTATTTTCCGGCGGAGTATGAATCCACCATCGCGATCAAAACTTGATTGACCAGTTGATTGAGGCGATGATAAGACGTGAGAGAGTCAAGCGTAGAATCTTCGCCTTGCGTTGTCGAGAGTTCGATGAGATGTTCGAAAATATAATCGCGAAAATAAAGAAAGGCGCGCAACGCCGTGGGCAGAGAAATCTTTTGTTGCAAATTGATTTGGGCGTAATTTCTGCCCAAGCCGTGCGCGCGTTGATTGAGGTCGGGGCTTTCCTTGTTGACTTGTACTGCCTGAAGCAAGAGCGCCATCAACTGCCGTCCCAGATCGCGATGCGCGTCGCGTGCGACGGCTGATATTTCGCGGTACCATGATTCGTTAGCCAAGCGTCCATCGGAAAATTCCAAATGCGCTCTGCCCAATGCGCCGTGAACAATCATCTCCATATGGCGCGTGGATTGCCGCGAGGGTTTATCGCGCTGAAAGGATTTCATGTCCCCGACATTAAAACGGCGATGTCCGCCGGGTGTGCGGATGGCGCTTACCTTGCCTTGATTTGCCCATAGGCGCAAGGTTGCCGGGTTCACGCCCAAATGCCGGCTGGCGGCTTGCAGGGTTAGCCATTCGCTCGCAGTTGATTTGTCCATAGAAAATCTATAGAATCCTAAATGAATTTCTACAGTAATATCTAGATTTTGTCAATTGGCAAGCGCGAGAAAAAGCGGCGTGCCCGCTAATGGATGCGTCGCTGGCAACTCAAATTGAGCTAATTCGACTCGAACGGCTGGACTGAAATAATTTCCGCGCGGGCTCCCGAGCGGTGCAAACGTACGAGCATAACCGCCGCAAATATTCCGAGTAAAGCCGTCACCAAGACGATTCCATCCGCGCCGCCCCAATCCGCAAACGGACCGCCGATACTCGCACCGATAAATTGTCCGACGCCAAGAAACACCGAATACAAACCCATGATCGCGCCACGATCCTCGGAATAATTTTCAGTCACGTCCGCGAGGTACGAAAGCGCCGCCGGTGTGAAGCCGCTCTGCACGATAATGCTCACAACCAATAGAATCGCGAGGGGGATGACCAGAGGCGAATTGAGTGAAGGTTGGTGATTGAGCAAAAACAGAAAGATACAAGTGAAGAACAAGCCGCCGGTGCCGATGAGCATCACAACGCTTTTCTGCATCTGCGCGAACGCGAGACTCCACACAAAAATGCCGACGACGAAGATGACGGCGTACAACGCTCGGATATTGCCGGCTTCAAAGCTATCGAAGCGTCCAACGAGCAACTGATTGGGGAAGGCATTCTTATCGGTTAGGAGACGCGCGGTCAGATTGATAAAGACGCCCAAGACCGCGTTGATGGCAATCCACGCCGGCGCGAAGCTCTGCACGCTTTTGTTGGTGATGAGTTTCCAGTAACGTTGTAGACTATGATTGGAAGGGGAAGTACGCTCGCGCTTGACTTCGCGAATTTCCGACAAGCCAAACCATAAGATCAAAAGACTGGCGAGGTAGATAAAGGCGTTGAGCGCGAACGCAGGACTCGTTAGTGGAATGCCGCCGACAATTGCCGGCGAGCCGAAAGTTCTCCACAGCCATCCGCCCAATGAAAATCCCAACGCAACTCCGCCAATCGTCGCAATTTCAAAAAAGCCGACCACGCGTGCGCGTAATTTCGGCGAGTGCGCTGTGGCTTCCGCGATATAGCCCAAAGTTGACGGCGCGTTCGAGGCGGTGGAGATGCCTTCCAAGATGCGCGTGAAAAGCAAAACCCAGACGATCGTCGTGAGCGCGGTCAGTTGCACTGCAATCGCACCGAACAACGGTCCTAGAATTATGAACAACTTGCGACCATAGCGGTCGCTCCACGCGCCGAAGATTGGAGCGCCGATCAATTCGGCGGCAAAGAACGTGCCGATAATCAGCCCGCCGATGGTGTACGAGACTTCATATACGTTTTGCGCGCCGGCAATAGTCCGCAACGGATGATCTAGACTTTTGGCGGCTTCGTGAATCGAGTTAAAATAGAACTGGATGTTTTCACCCATCGCGCCGGCCGCCGCGCGCAATAGCAGACTGCCGGTGATGAGCGCAACCAAAGATCGCACGAGGTGCGGCGCGGCAGGCGTCAGTTGTTCAGTTGCAGACATTCACTTCTCCGGACAAAATAAGTAGATCGCTTGCCATTATAACTGAGATGAAATTGTCCGCCAAATGGAAATTGAAATTAAGGGCGCTCGCGCGACAATATTGTTGCACGTTCGCCGCGCTCTTCTGGTTGCTAAGCATTACATATTGCGGAACCGAAACGCCAATGCCGCCGGTAACCCTCGCGCCGGGAGATACCGCGACGCTTGCGCCGGCAACCCGCGCTGATGCGCATGCCGAAGCAACTCCCGCGGCAGTGACGACCCTGATCGTTCCGACGCCGTTCATCACTGCGCCGGCTGCGGCGCAGGCGGCAATCATTCCGATCTTGATGTATCATCATCTGAATGAATTGCCCGCCTCCGCGACCGAACTTGACCTTACCTGGACTGTTGCGCCCGAAAATTTCGAGTTGCAATTGCAATGGCTCGCTGAACGGGGTTATCATTCGATCACGATGGCGCAGGTCGCCGCGCACTTGAAAGAGAAAAAGCCATTGCCGCGCAAGCCCATTGTCATTTCCTTTGATGATGGTTGGGCAGAAGGGTACTCGGTTGCTTTTCCGCTCCTCCGGCGATACAATTTCCTCGGGGTGTACTACGTTTACACCAACCCGCTTGGGAAATCACAATTTCTCTCGCGTCCCCAATTGAAAGAGATGGCAGGTGCTGGAATGGATATTGAGGCACACACATTAACGCATCCGCATTTGCGAACTCTCGCCGGAGACGCCGCCTTCAAAGAAATTGCAGAGTCCAAGACAAATTTAGAAAAGGAAATTGGCAAGCCCGTGACCTCGTTTGCTTATCCATTCGGCGAGCATAACGGCGCGATAACGAAGTTGGTCAAGCGCGCCGGATTTTCAAGCGCTGTCACCATTGCGCCCGGCTATCGCCAGCGCGCGGATGAACTGTACACTCTTCATCGCATTCGAGTTTCGTATCGGGATACGCTATCGGAATTTGCCGCGCGATTGCCGAATTAAGATTTATTGTTCTCTTACACCTTTCTCATCCAGAGTTAATTCGCCGGCGTATACTAGTACACGAAGCGTAAGGTTCTGCGGGGTGGAAGCCCAGCCGTGCTGGGCGTTTTATAGACGGCAAGCACGGCTTGCCTTCTATCCGTCCTCACAAGACTTTACGGTTAAAGAATCGTGCAAAGTAAAGGAGACAAAATGAACCGATCGAATTTCTGGCTCTCGTGTTTAGTTTTGCTGGTGGTGCTACTTGGCGTCATTGGCGGCGCGGTGACTGGGGGCGTTGCCGGCTATTACGCGGCGCAATCTGCCGCGCCCGCGCCGGTCGTCGTGACGTCCGCCCCGTCGCCGGTCGCCGCATCGAGCCAAAGCGCGCCGCCCGTCGTTGGGGCGACGACCAATATGACGTTGAAAGAAGAGTCGGCGGTAATCGATTCCGTGCGCAAAGCCAAGCCGGCCGTCGTGACGATTATCAATGAGTTGAATTCGCAATCGCGGCGCGGCGTCACGCCGACGGCTTCGGGATCGGGAGTGATTATCGATCCTCAGGGCTACATTATCACGAACAACCATGTTGTCGCCGGCGAAAAGAATCTCACCGTGATTTACGCGGATGGATCCAAAGCGGATGCAACAATTTTGGGCGCCGATGCGACCATCGATATCGCCGTCTTGAAAGTCGAAGGCAAAGTGCCGGCGTACGCGCAGTTCGGTGATTCGAACGCGCTCGAACCGGGGCAGATCGCGATTGCTATTGGCAGCCCGCTCGGCGATTATCGCGGCACGGTAACGGTCGGCGTCGTGAGTGGATTGAATCGGCGCGTCGGTCGCCAGAACGGGTTGATTCAAACGGATGCCGCGATCAACAATGGCAATTCCGGCGGACCTTTGATCAACTCGCTCGGTCAGGTTATTGGAATCAATACGCTGGTTGTGCGGAATACAAACGAGGGAAACGTCGCGGAAGGTTTAGGTTTTGCGATTCCATCGAATCAAGTCAAAGAAATCGTCAACCAACTGCTCACCAAAGGACGCGTCGACCGTCCGTTCATCGGCATTACGTATCAAGAACTTGATCCACAAACGGCGGCGGCGATGAATCTTCCAGCGACAACGCAAGGCGTGGTCGTGATGCAAGTCGAGGCGGGCAGTCCGGCGGCGCAGGCGGGATTGAAAGAGCGTGATGTGGTGCAGGCGATTAATTCGCAAAAGATTACACCAGAGAATCCGCTCGCGAGTCTTTTGCTTGGATTCAAGATTGGCGATCCGGTAACGCTGACCGTCTTGCGGGATGGCAAACAAATCTCGGTCAAAGTTACATTAGGAACAAGACCTGCACCCGCGGGTCAGTAATAAAAAAAGCGACACACCAGAAGGTGCGTCGCTTTTTTTATTTACGCGATTGCAAAGCTTTCCAAACCGACGCGGCTTTCTTGCGTGATTCCCGCGCGCTCGAGCAAGTAGTCAACAAAGACCGGAAAAGGGTCAAAGCCGATCACGTTCGGCGCGTCTGTGACAAAATTTGAAAGCGCGTTAATGTCATAGTAATAGGTCTGCCCATCGCGCTCGCTCACCAGGTATTCGATGCCCCCAACGTCGATCTGCGCTGCGCGCACAATCCGCGTTACATCTTCGATCACTGCGCGCGGAGGCGTCGCGGCTTCAACCCGCAAGCCCAATTTCTGTACGCTATCCACGGGGCACGCTTCCAAATCCAACGCGACCGGTTTTTCATCCGGTCGGCAAAAATCGGCGGGGCAGAGATTAAAGCCCTCTTCCGGTTTCGGATACACTTTGATCGCGTAGAGAAACCGGTTGTCTAGCATTTCGACGCGGACAATATGTCCATCGCGCGGGGCATGATATTCCTGCGCGAGCGCGGTGTGATCAATTCCCAAATCCAAATCCTCGCGCGCGACGGCGTCTGACAATTCGTTCGGCGAATCGAACCGGCGAATTTTCGCGCCGCTACCGCCAATGTTCGGCTTGATGACGATCGGGTAGGTGAGGTCGCGCGCGGCGGCGACGGCTTGCGCGGGATGATTGATCACGTTGGCGCGCGGATAACGTAACCCCAGCCGTTCCAAGAGTTCAAGTTGCAACGCCTTCGACGTTTCGAGCCGATACGCGTCGTAGCCGTTCACAACGTTCGCGCCGAGCGCTTGCAAATGCGCGAGATACTGCCGCGTATAAAAAATCGCGTGCGCGTGCCCGCGCAGATACGCCGATGGGCTCATGCGATTGACGACGAGCGCGTATGGCGCGCGCCGCGCGTGCGGATCGAACCAATGCGCATCGGCAAGCAAACGATCGTATACAATGTCGCGCCGATCCATTTCGGCGAAGAGGGGCTTGAACCATTCGGGATGCTCGTAGTAAATGGCGATTCGTTGATTCGGGTTGTTCATTCGATGCTTCCTTTTGTTCTGCTCCATCAAGGTTACACAAGGCAGTATTTGCCGGGGTTTCTTCCGTTTCGCCGACATTGCTAATCTCAGTAGATCACGAATTATCGCTTCTCCCCTCACCTAGCCTCTCTCCAAAGGGGAGAGGGAGCGTAATCTCCTCTCCCTGCAAGGGAGAGGGTAGGGCGAGGGTCGGATCTCGTGATGTGCTGAATTTCCATTCGCCAATCTCTTTGAGTTGCGCGCGCAATTTTGCGGCATTCGCGACGCCGTGATTCACGCGGCGCGCGCGTCCGTGACTGTCAATCAAAAATGTTGTCGGCGCGCCCAACACGCCCCAATAGTCCGCCGTCTGGGGATGCTCGGTGGCATCAATGCGAATAACTTGGAGCGCGCCGCGCGTCTCGGCTAGTAATTTTTCCAACGCCGGCATCTGGATCGTTTTGCAGGGGATGCAATCGGGCGTTGTGAAATAGAGAATTGCCACGCGCCCGCGTTCCAGCGACTCGAGCCCGGGCGCGCGGGTGTGTTCCCGGCGCACGCGTACGAGTTGAAGTCGCGTCCACATCCAGTAAAGTAGAATGCCTGCCGCGAAAATCACCGCGGCGATGAGAATGCGATCAGCCATTTTTGTTTTCCCAAGATGCGACTACGCAAACCACGCGTTCAAGCGATCCGTCTCGAAGGCGTGTTTGTCAGCCAAATATTTCGGAGAAGGGTCGGTGATGGTAACTTCTGGCGCGGGGTCGGCAAGAAATTTGCCTTGCACCATTAATGCTTCGCCGTTGCCGACCTCGAAAAAGCATCCGCCTTCGCCATCGAACATTGCGCTGGGTGTTTTGCCGGCAAACGTTGCCGCGATGCGTTCCGCCGCGACGCGCCCCATTGCCTCGGCGAACAAGCCGGCTTTGGGCAAGGGTTTGCCATTCGCAGTCAGAATTTCCACGCTATCGCCCGCGGCGTACACGCCGGCGAATTTAGTTTCCATCGTGCGCGGATTTATTTTGATCCAATCACCGTCGAGCAAACCGCTCTGCGCGATCACTGCCGGCGCGCGATGCGGCGGAACGCCGATCAGCAAATCAAATTCGCGTTTGCCGTTCGGAAAAACGACCGCGCCTTTTTCGACTGACGACGCTTTGAGATTCGGCAAAAAGTTGATCCCATATGCCGCCAGCCGGCTCTCGACGATGCCGCAATTGGCTTGTCCTAAAGTCGGAAGCGACATCGGTTGCGGCGTGAAAACATCTATCTCGATATCTTTGCCGGCACGCGCAAAATGATCGCGCAAGAGCAGGGCGGCTTCGTACGGCGCGGGCGGGCATTTGTACGGCGCGCCAAAAATACCAACGACGATGCGGTTGCCGCGGAAATCGCGCACCGCGTCGCGCGCGCGCGGAATGCTACTGCGGTCGTAGAAGTTGAGCGCGTGATCGGTAAAACCGGGAATCTTTTCCGGCGCTAGATCCGCGCCGAGCGCAACAATGATCGCGTCCGCCTCGATCGTTTTTCCATCCACGTGCGCGGAGCGCGCGACAGGATCGAGCGCGGTGATCGGCGCGTTGATGACGCGGATGCCTTTCGCTTCCAAAGCGGACAAAGGGCGCAAGCCCTCTTCCAGCGTGGACCTCCCGAGCATTGTCCATGTGTGGCGCAAGCTGATCAGGAATTGCGCGCGCTGGTCAACCAAAATAATTTCATCCTCACGCGGCAATTGATTTCTCAAAGTCGTCGCCGCCGCGAGACCGGCAAACCCGCCGCCCAGAATGAGTACGCGTTTCACATTATTCCCCTTGAAATATTTTCCGTTCAGAACTTTCGCGTGCCTTCGCGTCTTTCGCGCTTTTCGCGTTCTTTCGCGTCTTTCGCGTTCTCTCGCGTATTTTTATCTCGGTCGCATTCCCGGAAAAACGCCCGGCAGTGCGCGCGCGGAAAATCCCGGCAAGCCCAGCCGGTTCAGCCAGTAGTACACCATACAGCCCACACAAAATCCCACAAAGAGATTCAGCGCGGCGAGAAAAACCACAAGCCACACCAGCGCCCAACCCAAAACGCTCGCGCCCGCGGACAGCGCAAATACGGCAATCACCATCACCACGCCGCCGAACCCTTGCGCGAACAAATGCGGCTCGGGATTGTCGTCAATTACGTCCGGTTTGATGATGCCGAGCGGCTTCAAGACGCGGAAATAAATCGGCGCAAAGCCGGCTTTCCGCGTCACAAAAGTTCCGAACAGCATCACGAGTGTTACGAATCCGGCAACCCATGCCGCGTCCACGACGAATGCCGCAAGTAACAGCCCAATGATGACTGCCTGATTCGACCGCAGAACTGAATAATCCACCTTGCGAATAACTGAACTCATTTTCCCCTCCTTAAAACGTGTATGAAAAGTCCGTGTAGCATAGCCCCTCGTGGG
>JACQGS010000071.1 GCA_016199405.1 Chloroflexota bacterium
GTGCAAGAATACGAACGCGATCCGCGGGAATGGACAGAAGAGGAAGCGATGAAGAAATTTCTGACTTTGTACCGGCGGAGGTAAGCGTGGAAGACATCGCCAAAGCGCTGATTGGGTTGGGGGTGCTGTTTGTGATCGTCGGCGGAGGATTGTTTCTGATTGGCAAAGTGCCGGGCCTGGGGCGACTGCCGGGCGATATCGTCATTCAGCGCGATAATTTTACGTGTGTCTTTCCGCTGGCTACCTCGATCGTGTTGAGTCTCTTGCTGACGCTCGCGATCAATTTTATTCTCCGGATCAATCATAAATAGTATTTATCGTAGTAGTAGGGGCTGTGCATATGTTTGTACAAAGAACGCACGTGCGAAAGTACACCATTGCCCGCGTAGCGACCGACCTTTGTTACTACGCCTCGTGTAGCGATGTTTTCTGACGCCTGAACAGTTTCTTATTGAACTGTGAGTGACTCAAACTTGTTATCCCCCATTTCCTTATGTCACATACAAGCCCGATCCCATAGGTTGTGGCGCGAGACAAATCGAATACTATTGATTGTGGTGGATCGCTTTGGATTGATTGGGTTATCCCCATAAAGACCTGTTTATCCCCAGTTATAGGGCACTTATCCACATTTAGAGGAGTTTTCCACAGTACCAACATCAACATAAAAGCGGAAGACTGATGTCCTCCGCTTTGTTCCTACCCATTTCTATGCTGGCTGCTGCTGATACAGTCGTTCTTTGATTGCCAGTATCTCCCGCCGCAGTTTGTCTTCCGTTTCAATCTGCTGGCTGATCTTGTCGTGCGAGTAGATCACGGTGGTGTGATCGCGTCCGCCCAGCAAATCGCCGATTTGCGGCAACGACGCGCCGGTCTCTTCCCGCAACAAATACATCGCGACTTGGCGCGGCAGGACGACTTCTTTGTTGCGACTGCGCCCGGTCAAATCCTCGATTTCGACGCGATACACTTCCGCGACCGCCGCGAGCACTTGATCCGAAGTCAACGGCTGGCGTTGGAAAATATCGCGCAGGACCGTGTTCGTCATTTCGACCGACAGCGGCAAATGCATCAGCCGCGCATAGCCGACGACGCGCGTCAGCGCGCCTTCCAGCTCGCGAATATTGCTCTGCACCTTGTGCGCGATCTGATCGATCACATCGTCCGGCACCGTGATCGTTTGCGTTTCGGCTTTGGCGCGCAAAATCGCGATGCGCAGTTCCAAATCCGGCGGCTGAATGTCGGTGATCATGCCGCCCTCAAAACGCGAGCGCAAGCGGTCTTCCAGCGTCGTGATCGCGCGCGGATGGCGGTCACTGCAGAGCACAATTTGCTTGTTCGCCGCGAACAAATGGTTGAACGTGTGGAAAAATTCTTCTTGAGTGGATTCTTTGCCGGCGATGAACTGAATGTCGTCGATGAGCAAAACGTCGATCTCGCGATACAGTCCGCGAAATTCCGGCATCGTTTGGCTGCGGATCGAATTGATCAAGTCGTTGGTGAACGTTTCCGACGAAATGTACATCACGCGCTTGCCCTTGGCTTGCGGGACCTGCCCTAACGCGTGCAGCAGATGGGTTTTGCCCAAGCCGGTGCCGCCGTAAATGAACAGCGGATTGTACGATTGCCCCGGATTTTCGGCGACCGCTTGCGCGGCGGCATGCGCGAGCCGGTTCGAATTGCCGACGATGAAGGAATCGAAAGTGTATTTTGCGGTCAGCGGGATCAACGACCGCGCCATGTGCTCATCGGCGCGTATTTGTGCCGGCGACGGTTCGGGCTCGCGGATCTCCAGTTCATTCTCATTCAAATCAACGATGGGGATTTCCTCGATCTCGCGCGCATGTCCATTCGATTTTTCTTTGACCACGTAGCGTACCTCCACCGACCGGCCGAGAATTCCGGTCACGGTTCGTTCAATGGTGGTGTGCAGACGATTCTCGAGCCATTCTTTGGCGTAGGGTGAATGGACGCCGACCACCATCGTGCCATTGTCCATTCCGAGCGCGTGTGTGCCGCGCACCCACGTATCGAAGGTGGCTTTGGTCATTTTGTATTGCAATTCATCGAGGGCGGTGTTCCAAACTTCGGCGGGGTTCATTGCCCGTGCATTCTAATTCATCTTGGCATCGCGCGCAAGAGGTTTACCTTAAAAGATGCCGTCGCGCGCGGTGGTTTTAAGATGGGCATACCGCGCCCAAATTTTTTTGCGCGTCACCGCGCGGCTGTGGACAATCCGTTGAGAACGCCGCGAATAAAATTTTTCACGCCGCACGCGCACTGTGGCTAGTGCATTTACAACCGATTACCACTAGCCCTGTGGATGTTGTTGCTAAAAAATGTGGATTGAATGTGGACACAACGTATGCTATACTCCCTCACTGTGTTGAAACGAACCGGATTGCTTCTTTTTCTATTCGCCGCGCTCGGCACGGGCATCGCGGTCTATTGGATCGAAGAGACGCGCGAGCTCGCTGGGGTCGTGCGCGATGTGGATTCGCGCCAGCCGATTGCCGGCGCGAGCGTGTCCGTCGCCGGTCGCGCCGCGGCGACGGATCCAACGGGGCGTTATACGCTGTCCATTCCGCGCGGCAAATATGCGCTGACCGCGCTTGCCGACGGTTATCAAACTGCCTATTCAGAAATCAACGGCGAGGAATTATTCAAGCGCACCTTTGCGATCGATTTCGAATTGCCGCCGAATCAGTTGAGCGGGATTGTGCGCGATGCGGAGACGCAACAGCCGCTGCCGTACGCGCAAGTGATCGTCGGCGAAAAAGTTTTCAGCGCGGACGCGCGGGGCGCGTTTCAATTGCGCGGGGTGAAAAACGGCTGGCGCATCGCGGCGAACGCGCCGGGCTATCGCACGACGACGCTCACGCTCGACGGCACCACGAGCGATTTTGCTGTCGCGCTCGTTCCGAATTCACTTACCATCACGTTGACCGATCAATCCACGCGCCAACCGATTCCGAACGCGACGGTGCAAGTCGCCGCGCAAAGTATCGCGACGAATGCGCAAGGACTCGCGATTCTGCGGCGGATTCCGGCGGGCGCGATTCTGCGCGTCAACGCGGCGGGCTACGAAGGCGGCAGCGTGCCGATCAACAGCGATAATATCGCGCTCAGTTTGCGCGCGAATACGCTCGACGGCGTCATCACCGACGCGGCGACGAATCAACCGATTAGCGGGACGTTGGTGCTAATGGGCGCGCAAAGCGCGGCGACGAATGCCAAAGGGGCTTTTCACTTTGAGAATGTGCCCGCAAAAACAACGCTGACGGTCAAAACGCCCGGCTATCGCCGCGTGCAAATCGAAGTGAGTCAGACGGCGCGCGCAGATCTAAAACTTGCGCCGTTCACCGCCAAAGCGATTCATATTCCGATGGGTTTGACTGGCGAGCGTGTGGGTGAACTGATCGATCTCGTCAACAAGACCGAACTCAATTCGATCGTGATCGATGTGAAATCCGAGCACGGGCGGATTGCATGGGAAAGCGCGGTGCCGCTCGCAAAACAAATCAGCGCCGAGAGTGGGCGCACGTTTGAGTTGAATGACGTGATTCAACGCTGCCGCGCGCACAATATTTATTGCATTGCGCGGCTGGCGGTGTTTCAAGATTTCCTGCTCGCGACCGCGCGTCCGGCATTCGCGCTGCGTTATCCCAACGGGGCTGTCTTTACTGAAACGGGCGGCGCGGCGTGGACGAATCCGCTGAGTCCGGATGTGTGGGATTACAACATCGCGCTCGCGAAAGAAATCGCGGCGATGGGCTTTGACGAAGTGCAATTCGATTATGTGCGCTTTCCCGGCTTTTATCCCGGTCTCTACGCCGGGGCGAATGCGAACGAAGACGCGCGCGTGGCGGCGATTGCCGGCTTTCTGGCGCGGGCGCAAAAAGAATTGCGCGGCACCAACGCGTTCCTCTCCGCCGATGTTTTCGGCTTGACGACGGCGACGGACGACGATCAATACACCGGCCAACGGCTCAAAGATTTGGGGCTCTATCTCGATTATGTTTCGCCGATGGTCTATCCCGACACGTGGACCGACGCATCCTATTTGGTGACCAACGGCTTGGGCGTGCGCAATTGCCGCGAGGCGGTGGAATGTCCGTACGATATTATTTACAATAGTTTCAAACGCGCGGCGGAGAAAACGAATACGCGCGTGCGGCTGTGGTTGCAAGCGTATCCGGGTCGCGGCGATTACGGGATCGCGCAGTACAAGACGCAGAAAAAAGCCGCGCAAGATGCCGGCAGCGCTGGCTGGATGTTTTGGAACGCGCAGGGGAATTATGATGTGCGAATGTTTGGCGCGCCGGGGCAGTGAAATGCAGAGGAGCAGAGGCGCAAAGGGGGGCAGAGGAGAAATTTTCACCCCTGCACCACTGCTCCCTCTTTCCCCTGCAAGAGTTGAATCACGCGTTTATTGGCAGCCGGGAACGCATACTTCGACAACGCGCGTACCGGCACCCACTTCCATTCTGCGCATTCTAGCGCGCGCGGCTTGCCGCGAACATAACGACATTCAAAAACGTGCAGCGTGATCGTAAAGTGCGAATAGCCGTGGGGCACAACCGCGATTTCTTTTCCGACCGCTACCGCAATCCCCAACTCTTCGCGCACCTCGCGTCGAACACATTGCGCCAACGATTCGCCCCGTTTGCGCTTGCCGCCCGGAAATTCCCACAGCCCGCCGAGCAAATCATTCGCAAAGCGTTTCGCGATGAGAATCTGCTTTCCCTTCCAAATCACTCCGACGCCGATTTCATAGTGCGGGAGTTTTTTCTTTTTGGCTTTCGCCGGCAGTTGTGCTTGGATTCCCATTCGCCGCGCCGCGCAATCGCGTGCGAGTGGGCATTGGGCGCATAGCGGCTGGCGCGGTTTGCAAA
>JACQGS010000072.1 GCA_016199405.1 Chloroflexota bacterium
CTCGTGATCGCGGTCGCGCTTGTGCGTCCATCGAAGAAAATCGCGGATGTGGATGTGGCGGCAGTGAAAAGAAAGTGGAAAGATAAAGCGTTCGCGCGCGGCGTGCATCGCGATCAAATCGAAAAAGGCGCGGCGGAGTTGGGCGTGCCGCTCGATGAGCATATCGCGAATGTGCTTGCCGCGCTGAATGAAGCCGCGCCGGCTTTGGGGCTGTAAAGGCAACGCCGGCAGATTGCAGATAACGAAAAACGCTGTGGACGAATAGATCATCCCAGCGTTCTTCATTTGTATGCCTGTATTCTTTTTCTGTTGTCGGTTATCTCATCTTCTTACGGCTTGGGCGTATTTGTCACCGTCGGTGAGGGTGGCGGAGGCGGTGGAGACGGTGCGACAACATTCAGTGTCACTTGCGCCTTGTTGACCTTGGATCCGCAAGTGCCGGTGATGGTGTAGGTCGTTGTTGTACTCGGGCTAACGGTGACGCTACCCGGCGTTGCCACTCCGCCGATATCATTATCGATTTCTGCAATCTCTGCGCCTTTGACAAAACCCCAACTCAACGTTGCGGATTCTCCTGGTTTGATCGTGCTCGGCGATACGGTGAACGATTCGATCAACGGAGTGAACGGACAGTTTGGCACGGCTTGACCCGGAACATTGATCAACACTTTGACCGGCGTCCCAAAGAAAGTCCCGGCCTTGCTTTTCATTCGCCAATTGCCGAGATAGTTGCCGGGCGCAGTTGGCGCGGTCATTGCGACCAACAGATCCGCCGTGGCACCCGGCGCCGTCGCGGGAGTGGCAAGCGTGTTGACGCTTGTCATCAATTCACCACCGATGAAAACGAGTTCATCGCCGGGACCCCAAGTACAAGTTCCGGTGTTGCGGACGCGCCAAATCTTGTTAAAAGTTTGTCCCGGCGCGATCACCGATCCGTCCGGGACTGTAACATCCGCGACGAATGCGGAATTATTTACGCATCCAACCGGCGCGCGCGTTGCAGTTGCGGTGGGGTTCGTGCGCGAAGCAATCGTTAGAGAAACCGTTGCGAGATCGTTGATCGCCCCGCGCGTATTCGTGCCGCGGATCGTAATGACGTGAGTTCCAACCGTCGCTTTCCACGTTTGAATGATCGTCAAAGGCACTTGGGGTGTTGGCAGTGAATCGGTCCGCACAATATTCCCATCGACGAGCAATTCGACACGGACGATGCCCGCCGGATCGCTCGATACCGATTGGACGGTGATGTCGTCGCCTTCCCGGAATGGCGCGGCTGGCGACGTGATCACAACGGCTGTTTTCATTTCCGACCCAGACGAGTTGATCGCGGCTGGAGTGACGGTGCAAGCCGTCATGCCGAGACCAAACGCAATGAGCAGAATGGAGAGAAAACGCATGGATTTGTTCATCGAAACCTCCTTGAAGAATTCGTGGATAGAGCAAGCGCCTTCAATTTTCAGTCTCTAATTTTATAACGATGAAATCGGTTTCGAGTGACGCCAATTTTTGACGTTGAATTTCAACAAAAAAAGGACACATCATTTCGATGTGTCCGCTTTCAGAAGCTTTTTTGAATTAATTGTCCCGTTCAACTCGATTCTTTTTCAACGAGAAAGCCTCCGGATGTTCCGTACCGGACGGCTTCCATCTCCGCGATAATCGCGAGCGCCATTTCTTCCGGCGTGCGCGCGCCCAAATCCAAACCGATCGGTCCATGCACGCGCGCCAAAAATTCTGCCGATACTCCTTGCGCGCGCAGTTCCGCAAAATGCTGCGCGCGCGTCTCGCGCGAGCCCATCGAGCCGATATAGCGCGGTTGCATCGTCGAAAGCGCTTTCAGCGCGGGGATGTCGAATTTTGGATCGTGCGTGAGGATCGCGACGTACGTGGACGAATCAATTCGCATCCGCGTTTGCGCGAGCGCTTCATCGGGCCACGCGACGATGATCTCGTCGGCGGTCGGAAAGCGTTCGCGATTCGCAAAGCGGCTGCGCCCGTCCACAATCGTCACGCGAAAGCCCAGCGCCTGCGCGAATTGCGTGAGCGGCAGCGCGGTATGCACGCCGCCGAAAATAATTAGCTTGGGCTTGGGCGCGTACACCTCGATAAAAATTTCGGCGTCGCCGTACGCGCGCCGCTCCGACAATTCCGATTGCATCAACTCGCGCGCGTCGCGCGCCACCTGCGCAGTGAGCGCGGCATCGCCTAAATCGCCGGCGATGCGCGCGTCCGGATAAATCAGCATCTTCGCGCCGAGGTTCGCGCCGCTGACGACTGTGGCGAGCGCGCAGAGAGTTTCGTTTGCGATATTTTTTTTGAGTTCGGAAAACCAGTTCCAAATTTCAGGTTTCAAGTTTCAGAGTTTCCGCTTTGCGCTTTCTGTTTTTGCCTTTTAGCTTTTGACTTGCTCAACGAATACTTCGATCGTCCCGCCGCAACTCAAGCCCACATCCCACGCGGTTTCATCCGCGATGCCGTACGCGACGAGTTTCGGCGCGCCGGCTTTCAGCACGCGCAACGCCTCCTCGATCACCGCGCCTTCCACGCAGCCGCCGCTGACCGAGCCGGCAAATTCGCCGCGCGAGTTGACGATCATCTTCGCGCCCAGCGGTCGCGGCGTCGAGCCGCCGGTTTTTACGACGGTGGCGATTGCCACCGCGTCGCCGCGCGCGCGCCACGCATCAATGGTTGCTATCAAGTCTCGCATCAGTTGAGATTATAGCGACATTCGCTTTGGCGCGCAAAGATATTTCCGGTATAATTCCGCAAAACTGTTTGGGGAGGAATCCATGCCTGCACCCGCGAACATTGCCGGGATCAAAGAAAAACTCGACGCGGAACGCGCGCGCTTGCTCGAATCGTTCCGCGACCTGCCCGCCGAAATAATCACGCGACCGGCGGAGGACGGCTGGTCGATCAAAGACCTGCTCGCGCATCTCGCGATGGCGGAAGGCGTGAATGTGAAATTCGCGAAGCTAATGGTCGCGAAAAATTCGCCGGCGCAATTGGACGAACTCGCCGCCGATTATCCGGATTTTCCACTCCCGTTCACGCTCGATAAGTTCAACGCGTACATGACCAATCGCCTGCGCGCGAAATCGTGGGTCGAAGTCGTGCAGGCGTTGCACGCGACGCGCGCGGAGACGCTGGCGTGGTTGGCGAAACTGGCACCGGCGGATTTGGAACGCCGCGGGGGTCATGCCGTGTGGGGCACGCAGACCGTCAACGGAATGTTTCGCATTTTGGTGATTCATGAGAAGGCGCATCGGGGGGATATTGAAAAGAGAGTGACACGGGGCAAGTGACAGGTGGCAAGAAAAGTGACACGTCACTTGTCACAAGACCAACTGAGGACAAACCGCACTTGAACACTCGAACTCTTGCACTCAACCCTATTCGCCTTCTCGTCACGCACAAAACCTTCGCCGTTTTTCTGGCGACGATCGTGCTGATGGAAATCGCGCACGGCGTCGAACTGATCGCGCTCTTTCCGTTGTACCTGCGCGATGCGATGAACGAAGGCGCGGACGTGATCGGCATCACGC
>JACQGS010000088.1 GCA_016199405.1 Chloroflexota bacterium
CAAGCCAAAGATATTTTTCAGCCAAATGATACGATTGTGATCACCTTGACGGGGAATGGTTTGAAAAGTTCAGTTGCATAGGGGAGGAAAAAATGAGAAAACTCTTTTTCGTCGCCGTCGTCGTTGCTCTTTTGCTCGGCGCGTTCGCGCTCGTCGCATTCGCCGGCAACTTGTCCGGCAATTCGCTTCAAGCCGCCACGTCCGTCCAAACCGACGCGGCAGTGGCGAGCACTACCGCGCTCGACGCAATACTCGCAGATTCGCCGGAAGGCGCGATGATTTCGGCAACCCACATCGGCAGTGCGTGCGAGCGCGATTCCGGCGGAGGATATTGAACGCGCCTTGAGCACCGCAAAACAAATTCGGCTAACCGCGTACGCGTCCTGCGCCGGCTGAGCCAGCAAAATCGGCGCTGCCGAATTGGCGCACGTGTTGCGCCCACTCTCGCAGAAATTTAGCGCGCGCGATTTTCCGGCGCTGATCGTCGGGCTGGCTGCGCCGGACGATGCGGCGGTCTATCGCATCAACGCCACGACCGCGATCATTCAAACGCTCGATTTTTTTCCGCCGGTCGTGGACGATGCCTACGCGTTCGGCGCGATTGCCGCCGCGAACGCGCTGAGCGACGTGTACGCGATGGGCGGCGAAGCGATCTTTGCGCTCAATCTCGCGGCGTGGCGCGACGATCTGCCGCTGGAAATGTTGAGCGAAATTTTGCGCGGCGGCGCGGATCAGGTCGCGCAAGCCGGCGCGGCGATTGCCGGCGGACACACGATCACGGACAAAGAACCGAAATACGGATTGTCGGTCACCGGCATCGTGCACCCGGATCGCGTGGTAAAAAAAACCGGCGCGCGCGTGGGCGATGTTTTGATTTTGACCAAGCCGCTCGGTTCCGGATTGATCACGACCGCGGCAAAGAACGGCGTTGCCAGCGACGCACATTTGCAAAACGCGATCGCTTGGATGATGCGACTCAATCGCGGCGCGGCGCAGGCAATGCAAAGCGTCGGCGTGAAATGCGCGACCGATATTACCGGCTATGGTCTGCTCGGGCACGCGTACGAGATCGCGCAGGCGTCCGGCGTCGCGCTGAGTTTTGAGGCGGAGAAATTGCCGGTGCTGGACGGCGCGCTCGAATATGCGGAACAGCGGCAAATTCCCGGCGGCTCAGGGCGCAACCAGATTTATTTGAAGGGCAAAGTCGAATTCCGAAAAGAGCCGCCGGCGAACTTGCGCGAAATTCTTTTCGATCCGCAAACATCCGGCGGATTGCTGATCAGCATCGCGTCGAATCAAGTTGCGCGCTTGGAAAAAGAATTGGACGCGCGCGGCGCGGCGCATTGGGTGGTCGGAAAAGTTATCGAGACAACAGACGCCAGACAACAGGCCGCCGACCGCGTTCCACTGATCGTGGTAGTCTGATTCCTGATGTCTGACGTCTGTCATCTGACTGGCGGAGGAATTATCCATGAACGAAAATAATCACAACCCACGCCGCGTCGTCGTCACGGGAATGGGGATGGTCACGGCGTTAGGCAACGACGTAGAGACGACATGGAAAAATTTATTGGCGGGAAAATCCGGCGTGACGCGGTTGTGGCGATTCGATCCGGCGCGCTTTGCGGTCCAGATCGCCGCGCAATTGGACGGATTCAAAATTGAAGACTATGGCGAGTACATCGATTTCAAAGAAGCGCGCCGCATCGATCCCTTTATTCAGCTGGCGGTCGCGTGCACGGCGCAGGCGCTGAAGCAATCCAATTTGAAAATTGACGAATCGAACGCGGACGACGTCGGCGTGCTGATCGGTTCCGGCATTGGCGGCATCAATACGATTCAAGATTCGATGCGCGTCCTCTCGGAAAAAGGCCCGATGCGCGTCAGCCCGTTCACCGGCACGTACATGATTCCCAATATGGCGGGTGGGCAAGTCGCGATTACGTTCGGCGCGCGCGGTCCCAACTTTTCGATCGCGTCGGCGTGCGCGACCGGCTCCAACGCGCTCGGCGAAGCGTTCGAGATCATTCGGCGCGGCGACGCGGAAGCGATGATCACCGGCGGCGCGGAATCGTTCCTGACCGAATTTGGATTGGCGGCGTTTCATCGCACGCAGGCGATGTCGACGCGCAACGACGATCCCGGGCGCGCATGCCGCCCCTTTGACGCCGGGCGCGATGGATTTGTTTTTGGCGAAGGCGCCGGCGTACTCGTTTTTGAAACGCTCGAGAATGCGAACAAGCGCGGCGCGAAAATTCTCGCCGAAGTGATCGGCTACGGCACCACCGACGACGCGTATCACATCACCGCGCCGGTCGAAGGCGGCGCCGGCGCGATCAAAGCCATCCAGAAAGCGCTCAAGAAAGCTGGCATTCAACCGGCAAACGTGGATTATATCAACGCGCACGGAACGTCCACGATGTTGAACGACGCCGCCGAAACCGCCGCGATCAAATCCGTTTTCGGCGAACACGCGTACAATCTTCCGATCAGCTCGAGCAAGTCAATGATCGGGCATACGCTCGGCGCCGCCGGCGCGGTCGAAGCGATTGCGACCGTCAAATCCATCGAGACCGGTTGGATTCATCCGACGATCAATTACGAAACGCCGGATCCAAAATGCGATCTCGATTACGTGCCGAACACCCCGCGCCAAGCCAACGTGGACGTCGCAATGTCGAACTCATTCGGCTTTGGCGGACACAATGCCACGATGGTGTTCAAGAAATTCACAACGTAGACAAGCCGGTGAGTAAACAGGTAGACAGGCAGCAAACTTGTCTACCTGTTTACTTGTATGCCCCTCAAGATGATCATGTTAGAAGATATCGAATCCGCCATTGGCGTCACCTTCCACGACAAATCGCTCCTCACGCGCGCGCTCACGCATCGCTCGTACCTCAACGAGAATTCTAATCTGCCCTATCTCGATAACGAGCGGCTCGAGTTTTTAGGCGATGCCGTTTTGGATTTTGTCGCCGCCGAGCACCTCTATCATCATTTTCCGGAAATGAGCGAAGGCGAACTAACCGCGCTGCGCGCCGCGCTGGTCAAGGGCGAAACGCTCGCGCGCTTTGCAACGGAGCTCGGCTTGCCGGCGCATTTGCTCCTCTCGCGCGGCGAGGACGCGGCGGGCGGACGCACACGCGCGCCGGTCCTCGCCGGCGCGTTTGAAGCGATCATTGGCGCGCTACTGCTCGATCAAGGGCTGGACGCGGCGAGGCAATTCATCGCGCGTTTTCTCATTCAAGCCGAACAGATGCACGAACAAGGTTTGGATCGCGACGCCAAAAGCATGTTGCAAGAATTGGCGCAAGGGTTTTTGCAAGTCACACCGCTGTACCGCTTGGTCGATTCGCGCGGACCTGATCACGCGAAAGAATTTACGATCGAGGTTGTTTTGGGAGAACGCGTTTACGGCACCGGCGTTGGGCGCAGCAAGCAGATTGCGGAACAAGAAGCCGCACGCGCATCGCTGGACATTTTGCAAGATGAAGTTTCGCGGCAGGATCACGCGGCATTGATCGCGCTGCGGGGCGGAGCCAAATAGTCGGAACGATGCGCCTATTCGTAACAGGCGGCAGCGGCTATGTCGGCGCGGAAATCTTGCGCCGCGCGCCAAATAATTTTCAACTCGCGGCAACGTATTGGCGCAATCCAATCGCC
>JACQGS010000089.1 GCA_016199405.1 Chloroflexota bacterium
ACAATCGCGCGCGCAATCGTCGGTCCAATGCCGGGCAGCGTTTCGAGTTCAGCTTGCGGCGCGGTGTTGATGTTGATTTTGCCGGTGGGCACGATTGCCGCCGACGCGGGGGTTCGCGTCGCGCCGGCAACCGGAGCAACTGCCGCCGGCGATTCGCCGATGCGCGGCACATTGATCTGCTCACCGTCATTGAGTTTGCGCGCGAGATTCAACTTGCTCACATCCGCGTTGGCAAGCACATTGCCGGCGGCGGCGAGCGCATCTTCGACGCGATTGCCGGCCAGCAAGGTATATACGCCGGGATTGTTCACCGCGCCGCGCACGTCAATCTTGATGAGCGCGAGCGTCGCCGTAGGTTTGGGCGCGGGCGTGAGGATCGTTAGCGTGGGCGGCGCGTTCGGAGCGAACGCGCGCGGAAAGAATAGAAAAGTTCCGCCGCCGACGATCAGCGCGAGGATCACAATGGGGAGAAATTGGCGATAACGCGAAAAGAATTCAGCCATCAGCATCTCCGTCGCTGGAGATAACGATGGCTGGATTATACCACAAGATCAGATTGAATCACGCACAAAAAAATTCGTTTATTCGTCTGGGGTATTCGTTGCCTTGCCTCGCGCCGCTTCAAACAGCAACACCGTCGCCGCCATCGCCGCATTCAGCGATTCCGCGTTGCCGCGCATCGGAATCCGTACGCGCGCCGTCGCGATTTTTTTCGCCGGGTCGTGCGCGCCTTCGGCTTCGCCGCCGATGATCAACGCGACCGGCTGGCGCCAATCCGCGCGCGTATATTCTAATTCTCCAGCCGGGTCGGCAACATAACGCCGCGGAAAATTCTGCGTCAGCGTCTCGATCTCTGCCCACGATTTGGCGTGAATCGGCACAACAAAATGCGCGCCCATTGCCGCGCGCACGGCTTTATCGTTGTACGCATCCACCGTTCCCGGCGCAAGCAAAACCCAGTCCACGCCGGCGGCGCGCGCCGAGCGCAAGATCGCGCCGAGATTGCCCGGATCGCGCACCGCATCGAGAATGAGCAGCAAGTCCGCGTGCGCTGGCGCGGGCAGTTGCACGAACGGCACGACCGCGAGAATGCCTTGCGGCGTTTCAGTGCTCGTCAGCGCGCGCATGATCGCGTCGCTCACTTCGATGGTTTCGCCCGCGCTGCTCTGTAGTCGTTCGATCAGCGCGCGCCCGCGTACATTTTCCAAAACACGCGCCGCATAAAGCACGAGCGCGGGGACCAGCCCCGCACCAACGGCTTCTTCAATCAGCCGCACGCCTTCGATGACGAATTGCTGCGCTTCTGTACGCGCGCGGCGGCGTGAAAGCGACCGGACAAATTTGATTTTGGGATTGGAGAGACTGGTGAGCATTTTGGCTTGAGAAAGTGTTTTGAAAATCACCGAGCGATTAGAAACCGCCGCAACGACTGCACCAAGCCGACCCCCGTCGGCTGATTTAGACTGCGAAGGCAGTCTTTGTGCCTTTGTTGCCGCGACTTGAGTCGCCGGTGTGGATTTTCCAAACACTTTCTGAGTGAAAAAAGTGCGATACCCCGCCCGCGAAACTCCGTAAACAACATCGGCTCACACGCAAAATTCTACGCATGAGCCGAAATCTCTCAATCTCTGAATCTCTTTTCTCGCTCGACTAGGCGACCACAAGAATCGCCCCTACCCCATTACGCCTTCGCCGCGTCAACCAATTTCGCAAACGTTTTTTCATCGCGCACGGCAATATCCGCCAGCGTTTTGCGATTCATTTCGATGCCGCCGCGTTTCAACCCCGCGATCAATTTGCTGTACGTCAGCCCCAGCGGACGCGCCGCCGCGTTGATGCGCGCGATCCACAGCCGGCGAAAATCGTCTTTACGTTTCTTGCGCCCGGCGGTGGCATAGAATTTGCTGTGCAACAGCGACTCATTCGCGCGGCGAAAGAGCAGATGATTCGAACCGTAATGACCCTTGGTCAGTTTCAAAACTTTTTTGTGACGGCGATGCGAGGTAACGCCGCGTTTAACTCTAGGCAAGACAACCTCCGGAAGTCGAGAGCAAACCGCAATCCCAAAGGGACTTTTAGTCTGCTATTTTCTATTCCTTGTCCAGTGTCGGGGCAAGTTGATTGATTCGTTTGCTTCGTTCAAAATTATCAACCGCAATCATCCGGCTAAAGCCGCGCTTGTTGCGTTTCGATTTGTTGCGGCGCAAATGCGAACGCCCCATTTTGTGATGCAGCAATTTGCCGGTGCCGGTGACTTTAAAGCGCTTGGCAGTGGCTTTATGTGTTTTGATTTTAGGCATGAATCCTCTTGGAAAAAGGGTAGCAGGCAAGCCGCGCTTGCCGTCTGTATTACGCCCAGCGCGGCTGGGCTTCTACTCGTGTGATCTCAAAAGCAAGTCGGGGACATGCCCCGACTTTGAATTTTTCTGTGTTAACGACCGGGCGGTGAATCCGGCGGTGGCGGCGCATAGACCCGCGCGCCTTTCACCGCGGCGCGCGCCGCGTCCGCGCCGCCTTTCATCGCCCCCGGACCCAACAACATCACCATACTGCGACCGTCCATCTGGGGCGCCGATTCGATATTCGCGGCATCCGCCAGCTCCACCGCGACCTTTTCCATAATATCTTTCGCGACCGAAAGATGCGCGATCTCGCGCGCTCGAAAGAGAACCCGCACGCGAATCTTGTTGCCATCTTTGAGAAAATTCCGGAACCGTTTTAATTTAAAGCCGGTGTGGTACCAATTCGTTTTGGGGCGGATGCGCATCTCTTTGATTTCAATCGCCTTCTGCCCCTTTTTCGCCTCGCGCTCTTTCTTGGTCCGCTCGTACATAAACTTACCGAAATCAATAATGCGGCAAACCGGCGGCTGCGCGTTGGGCGCAACTTCGACAAGATCAAGGTTGCGATCTTGCGCCATTCGCAACGCTTCGTACGTAGCAACCACGCCAAGCTGCTTGCCTTCTTCGTCGATCAAGCGAACTTCTTTCGCGCGAATAAATTGATTGAGCTTGAGATTCTTGTCGCCGATACGTTATCCTCTTTGGAATTGCTTCCGAACTGGCGTCACTATATCACAAGAGTTTGGGCAAGTCAAATCTTTTTGACCAATGCGCCCCGCGCGCTCACCGCGACCACGCGCGCCGCGCCATTCAACGCGATGTCTGCCGCGGCGCGATTCAACGCCCACGCGATCCGTCCGGAGCCGCGTTCCGTAAACGCGATCACGCTCGGTCCCGCGCCGGAGAGCGCGACCCCGCGCGCGCCGGCTTTGTGCGCGGCGATGAACATCGCTTCCATTCCCCGCACCAATTTTGCGCGATACGGCTGATGCAGCCGATCCTGCGTCGCCGCGTCGAGCCATTCCCAGCGGCGCGCTTTTACCGCCGCGAGCCATAACGCCGCGCGTCCAACATTGAAAATCGCATCGGCGCGCGGCACGCGCGCCGGCAATACGCCGCGCGCGGTTTTGGTCGAAAGTGCATGATCGGGAACGAACACGATACATTTCAATTCGCGCGGCACGTTCACGCGCGCCGCGATCAGATTTTTCCCATCTTGCACCGCCACAACCAAGCCGCCCAGCAACGCCGGCGCGACGTTATCTGGATGCCCCTCGATTTCGGTCGCGAGTTCCAATAACTCCGGCATTTTCATTTTGCCGCGCATCAGCGCGTTTGCCGCGACGACTCCGCCGACAATCGCCGCCGCGCTCGAGCCCAGCCCGCGCCCAATCGGAATCTCGACGCGCATCTTCACGCGCACCGCCGGCATTTTTCGCCGCGCGCGCACGAATGTGGCGCGCATCGCGCGAATCACCAAGTTGCTGGCATCGCGCGGAACCTCCGCCGCGTACGCGCCCGAACATTCGATTTCCAACCCGCGCGGAATTGTTTCCACGTCGAGCGTATTCCACCAATCGAGCGCAAGCCCCAGACAATCAAAGCCGGGACCGAGATTGGCGGTGGTGGCGGGGACGCGGACTCTGATTTCGAATTTCGGATTGCGGATTTCGGAATTACTAACCACTCAACCTCTCAATCTCTAAATCTCCTAATCTCTTATCCTCCACTCACCCAATCTCCAACGCCCTTGCCACCGCGTCCATCGTCGCCGGCAACGCTTCCGGCAACTCCAGCCCGCGCATCGCCGTCTCCGGATCTTTGAGTCCGCTGCCGGTCAGCACGCACACAATCCGCGCGCCGCGTGGCAAACGCTCTGCGCGCGCGAGTTTCAAAATGCCGGCGACGCCCGCCGCCGATGCCGGCTCGCAAAAAACTCCCTCGCGTTCCGCAAGCAAACGGTACGCCGCAAGAATTTCGTCGTCGGTCACCGCTTCGATCAGCCCGCCCGATTCAGCACGCGCGGCGAGCGCGCCTTTCCAACTCGCCGGGTTGCCGATGCGAATCGCCGTCGCGATTGTCTGCGGATTTTCGATCGGCGCGCCGCGCACGATCGGCGCCGCGCCGGCGGCTTGAAAGCCAAACATTTTTGGCGCGCGCGACGCTGTGCCTGCGCGCAAATATTCGGAAAAGCCGCGCCAATACGCGGTGATGTTGCCGGCATTGCCGACCGGCAACGCGAGAATCTCCGGCGCATCGCCGAGTTCGTCCACAATTTCAAACGCGGCGGTCTTTTGTCCTTCGATGCGATGCGGATTGACGGAATTGACGAGCGTGAGGTTGCCCTGCTCCGCCAGTTCGCGCACCAATTTCAACGCGCAATCAAAGTTACCTTCAATCGGCAGAACTCGCGCGCCAAAGATCATCGCCTGCGCGAGTTTGCCGAGCGCGATGTTGCCTTGCGGGATGACGACCGCGCAGGTCAAGCCCGCGCGCGCCGCGTATGCCGCCGCGCTCGCCGCCGTGTTGCCGGTCGACGCGCAAATAATCGCGCCGGATTTCTCTTCCATCGCCTTGGCGACGGCGACAACCATGCCGCGATCTTTGAAAGAGCCGGTCGGATTGCAGCCTTCGAGTTTCAAAAAAATCTCCGCGCCGGTCGCGCGTGAGAGCGCGGGCGCGGAGATGAGCGGCGTGTCGCCTTCGCCGAGGGTAAAATCGTAATTGGCAAGTGGTAATTGGTTGCGGTAACGTCCGAGGATGCCTTTCATTTCATGTCATTGCCCAATCACCCAACTTCTCTCATCAACCCGCGCACTTGTTTTTCAAAAAAGTTCTTGACCTGCTGCCACTTGTACGGTGCCAGCATCTTGAGAGGCGGGTCTTTCTCCGCATCGTCAAAATACACGAGCGCGCGCAAGAGATGGTAAGACGGATACGACAATGTCACGTACTTGTTGGGAATTCGCTTGAGCAAATCGCTCAGTTCGAACCCTTCTTGCTTGCAGATGAAATACAAATCCACAAAATCGCGGCGGCGTCCTCGCTGGCTAATCGCCGTAATCTTCATCAACGCGATGTCGAGGAGCGAGGCAAGTCGCACACCCCGATAAACTGTGTGGGGTTGCAAGAGCGGATAACCGTAGTAGAAGAAACTGATCTGAGTTTCCGCAAGCAAGCCGACGAATGTCCCTCGACCTTGTTGCTGCACTGTGACCTTGCCAATTTTCTCAAGGCGTGGAATCAACACGGCAGGTTCATACATCTCATGCGTGAAGAAATCCAGGTCTACAGAAACGCGATGCCCCATTTGCAGCGCGGCTGCAGAACCACCCGCAAGATAAAAAATACGAATGGCTGGTTCGCGCCCTAACCGCCCGAAAAGGCGCTGTGCGGCAGGAGTGAGGGTTTTGAGAAACATGTGATTTTGCCTCGCGGGATTTTGAACATCAGTGCCCACAAGTTCGCCGTATTGGGCGAAATCGTGCGACTCATCCGCACGACGCGCGCGATCTGCGCGGGCGCGTAGTTTTGCCGCAGCCAGCGAATCGCGCGGTCATCGCCGTACTCAATCACCCGCTCGATGATGTAGGACGCGTGCCGCCGCCGACTGATTCGCGCGAGGTCGGTTTCCCAGAAATACGGCTTTAGGAAAGTGGGCAGACTTTTGTCAACCATCACCGTACCGATTGAATAACCTCGGCATAGCGATTCAAGAATTCGCCAACGCCAACCGTTCGCGGCCAATTGCGGATGTCACCACCCGCGAGGCATTGATCATCTCGATGCCAATGGGCTGATTGTCCTTGTCAAATTCGACGACAATCCCCTCAGCGACTTCATCGAAGTGGTGTTCCTCGCCTTCGCGAATGACGATGTACAGAATGTCGTTTGCCTGATCGTAGTTCAGATACGGCTTACTCATAACTTCGGTTATTTCAACGCCAAACTCTTTCCATCCACCACCCGCCGCGCCATCGCGATGAAATCGTCCAGCGGCATCGCCTTCAAATCTTCGCCGCTGCGCAAACGCACCGCGACCGCGTTCGCTTCCGCTTCTTTATCGCCGGCGACGAGCATATACGGCACTTTCATCAACTGCGCGTCGCGGATTTTCGCGTTCATCCGCTCACTGCGCGTGTCCACTTCGACGCGGAATTTTTCTTGCTTCAGCCGCGCGGCAACCTTGTGCGCGTACTCGTTGTGCCGATCCGCGATCGGAATGATCTCCATCTGCACCGGCGCGATCCACACCGGAAATGCGCCGGCGAAATGCTCGATCAGAATCGCAAAGAACCGCTCCATCGAGCCGAGCGGCGCGCGATGCAGAACGACCGGCTGTTGCGCCACGCCGTCCGCGCCGATGTATTCCAAGTTGAATCGTTGCGGCAGTTGAAAATCCACTTGAATTGTCGTGCATTGCCACTTGCGACCGAGCGCGTCCTTCACCATGATATCGAGCGCCGGTCCGTAGAATTTCGCTTCACCTTCCGCGACGACAAAGTTGACGCCGCGCGATTCGAGCGCGCGTTTGATCGCGTTCTCGGCATTGTCCCACTGCTCGTCCGCCCCGAGATATTTTTTCTTGTTGCGCGGATCGCGCACGCTCAAATCCATTTCGAAATCCTCGAACCCAAACACGCCGAACTGGTACAACGCCTGATCGAGCACTTGCAAAAATTCTTCTTGAATTTGATCGGGGCGCACGAAAATGTGTGCGTCGTCTTGCGTGATCATGCGCACGCGCAACAAGCCGGTCAGTTCGCCGGATTGCTCGCGCCGATACACCGTCGCGTTTTCCGCGATGCGAATCGGCAAATCCTTGTACGAGCGCATCTGCGATTTGTACACCATCATATGCATCGGGCAGTTCATCGGCTTGACCAGATGCTCCACGCCGTCAATGTCCATCGGCGCGTACATCTTATCGCCGTACAAGTCCCAATGCCCGCTCGTGATCCACAACTGTTTCTTGCCGATGTGGGGCGAGTAGACGTGCTGATACCCGCGCTCGACCTGATTCTGGTAGATGAAATCCTCCAGGATTTTTCGCACCTGCGCGCCTTTGGGATGCCACCCCGGCAAACCCTGTCCGACCTCTTCCGGCAAAATGAACAGTTGCAACTCTTTGCCGAGTTTGCGAT
>JACQGS010000075.1 GCA_016199405.1 Chloroflexota bacterium
CACGCATCACGCATCACGTTTCACTCTTCACGCACCACGCATCACGCAATACGCACCACGTCATCCGTCACTCCCTACTGCTTCTCATACGGCTGTCCGTCTGCCGCCGGCGGCGTTGCGCGACCGACCACGCCGGCAAGCACGATGATCGTCAACAAGTACGGCAGCATCTGCGGAAATTGCGACGGAATGTCCGGACGAAAAATGCTGATCGTCGTTTGCACCGAACTGCCCAGCCCAAAGATCAGCGCGCCGAAAAGCGAACCCAGCGGCGTCCAATTGCCAAAAATCATCGCGGCAAGCCCGATAAAGCCGACGCCGTTCGTCATTTGCGGATTGAACACATCCACCGATTCGAGCGTGAACCACGCGCCGCCGAAACCGGCGATGAGCCCGCCGACGAAAACGTTGATGTAACGCACGCGCAGCACGTCAATGCCGAGCGTATCCGCCGCGCGCGGATTCTCCCCGACCGCGCGCGTGCGCAAGCCCCATGCGGTGTAAAACAAAACAAAATGGATCGCGACGGTGAACACCAACATCAAATACACAACCGGCTTTTGACCGCTGAAAAAAATTTCGCCAAGGATGGGAATTTGTGCAAGGAGTGGCAGATCGAACGGTGGAAATGTGCCGGGACCGGTCGGCACATCCTGCGCCAGAAATTGCCGATACAAATAGCCGGTCAAGCCCAGCGCCAAAATATTGATGACCGTGCCGCTAATAATTTGATCCGCGCGAAAGCGAATCGAAACGACCGCGTGCATCAATGCGAGGAGTCCGCTCGATGCGACTGCGCAGATCAGCCCGATGATGCGCGCCGTCTGCCCCGCGCTCGCCACTTCCATGCCGGTGCTTTTCAAAAACGTGAACGCGTAAATATCAATCGCATACCCGACCATCGCCGCCATCAGCATCATGCCTTCGATGCCGATGTTGATCACGGCCGCGCGCTCGCACATCAAGCCGCAATACGCCGCCAGCGCGATTGGCGCGGCGACGCGCACCGTTTGCGCGAGTGTGTCGGTGACGCACTTGCTATCGCATTTGCCGCCGATGATCGCATTGACCAAAACGTATATAGCCAGAGCCCCAAACGCGACGACTAGGAGCGCGATGACTTGTCTGACACTGATGGGAAAACGCCTGGAAATTGGGACTGCCTTTGTCAAGTTGGACATGGTTTTCTCGCCAAATCAATTTGGACGCGGATGAACGCGGAAAACGCGGATGAAAAACTAATTACCACTTACCGATTACTGATAACTGAAAACTGATAACTGATAACTGTTCACTGCCCTACCGTCCCCAACCCCGCGTCAAGGGCGCTTCCGCCACCTCCGCCGGCTTTACCTTTTGCCGCGTTAGATAACGCACGATTGCCGGCGCGGCGACGAACAATAGCACCAACGCCTGAATCAAACTGATGACGTGCTTCGATACACCGCTCCGCAATTCCATCAAATCCGCGCCATTGCGCAGCGCGCCAAAGAGAAACGACGCCGGTAAAATCCCCAGCGCATCGCCGCGCGCGAGCAACGCAATCGCGATGCTGTCAAAGCCATAGCCGGCGGAAAAAAAGAGCGGCAGACACCGGCACGTCGATACGCCCAACACTTCGGTCGCGCCGGCGATGCCGGCGAGCGCGCCGCTCACGCTCATCGCGAGCACGATGCTTCGTCCGATGTTGATGCCGGCGTACTGCGCCGCACTCGGATTCGCTCCGACGGTACGCAATTCAAAACCGATCGTCGTCTTGTTCAACAACCAGTACATGAAAACCGCCGCGGCGAGCGCGAGAAAAAGTCCGATGTGCAACCGGTCGAACTTGTCGGTCCAAATCCACAACGCGCGTGTGAGCGGAGGCAAAAGCAAAAAAGAAAGAACCCCCGAAGCCAATGCAATGCCGACCGTAAATAACCGCGCCGAACGTGGCGTGTTGAGCGATGCAGAAATGCGCGCGGTTTTCGCGAGTGTGCGCGCGAAGAAAAACGCGGCGAGCGCGATGAGGAGTGCGACGAACAGCGCGTTGAGGGGATCGGCGAGCCGGTCGGGCACGCTCGCCATCGACCATAATTCCGCGCTGGGCGCGACGCGAATGGTTTGCACCGCGCTCGAAACTCTATCGCGCAGAACATTGCTGACCAAATATTCGACGAGCCGGTACGCGACATAGTTCATCATGATCGTATTGATGACTTCGTGCGCGCCAGTTTTGGCTTTGAGAAAGCCGGGAATCGCGCCCCACACCGCGCCGCCGAGCGCCGCCGCCGCAATCACGAGCGGCAGATGAATAATTGCCGGCAAATCGGAAAACGCCGCGCCGACCGCCGCCGCCGTCACCGCGCCGATGTAAAATTGCCCTTCGACGCCGACGTTGAACAAACCGGCTTTGAATCCAAACGCGACGGCGAGACTCGCAAATACGTACGGAATCGCGGCGACGAGCGATTCGGACATGCCGCGCGTTTTGATGAACGCGCCTTCGATCAATCCGACGTACGCGACCAGCGCCGCCGACAAACTGCCGCTCGTGATCGTGATAATCACCGCGCCGAGAGCGAACGCGAACAGAATCGCGACGAGCGGCATGCTCAACGCGTCGAGCATTTTCAAAATGACCGCCCGGTAATGCGTGCGCGTGGGAGTGGTGGTGGTGCTAGACATGTTTTCCTCCGACCACGCCCGCCATCAATAAACCCAATTGCTCGCGCGTCGCGGCTTTGGCATCCAGCGTTTCGAGAATGCGACCTTTGTACATCACTGCGATGCGGTCGGCGAGTGATAGGATTTCATCCAATTCCGCTGAAACCAACAGCACCGCGGTGCCGCGCTCGCGCGCCTCGACGATCCGCCGATGAATAAATTCGATCGAGCCAACATCCAGCCCGCGCGTCGGCTGATTGACGATTAACAATTTTACGGGTCGATCCAGTTCGCGCGCGACGATCACTTTTTGCTGATTGCCGCCGGAGAGCGAACCGACCAACGTGCGCGTCGACGGCGTGCGTATATCAAATTCGTTCACCAACTTTTCCGCTTCGCGCTCGACCTGCGCCGCGTCAATTTCAATTCCGCGCGCAAAGGGCGATTGATAGTACGTACAGAGCACCAGATTATCCGCGACCGGAAACGTCAAGACCAAGCCATGCTTGTGCCGATCCTCCGGCACATGCGCGACCCCGTACTCGATCACGGCGCGCGGCGGCTTGTGCGTCACGTCATGCTCGAGCACCGAAACTTTTCCGGCAACGGGCGCACGCAAACCGGTCAATGCCTCCACCAATTCGCGCTGACCGTTGCCTTGCACGCCGGCAATGCCCAGAATTTCGCCGGCGCGCACGTGGAAGGAAACCTCATCCACCATCGCAGTGCGGCGGTCATCTTCCACGCGCAGATTTTCCACCTGCAAAATCGTTCCGCCCGGATGCGCGGCGGATTTATCGATTTGCAAGATCACTTTGCGCCCGACCATCATCTCCGCGAGCATTTCGGAGGTCGCTTCTTTAGGCGCGACGGTGCCGACCATTTTGCCGTTGCGCATCACGCTGACCCGATCCGTGACGGCAAACATCTCGCGCAATTTGTGCGTGATGAAAATCAACGAGTGACCTTGCTGTGCCATGCTTTTCATAATGCCGAACAAATCGTCGGCTTCTTGCGGCGTCAGCACGGCAGTCGGCTCATCGAGAATCAAAATATCGGCGTCGCGATAGAGCGCCTTGACGATTTCGACGCGTTGTTGCGCGCCCACCGGCAAGTCTTTGACCGTCGCATCGGGATCGATATCAAGCCCGTATTGATGCGAAAGTTCGCGGATGCGCGCGGCGGCGGATTTGCGGTCGAGCACCGCCAGGCGTCCTAAAAATTTTGTGGAAGAGTACAGGGATTCTTGCCCGAGGATGATATTTTCGGTGACGGTCAGCGGCGGCACGAGCATAAAGTGCTGATGCACCATGCCGATGCCTTGCGCGATGGCGTCGTGCGGGCTGGTGATTTGCGTGGACTGCGCGTTGAGGAAAATTTCGCCGGCATCCGGCTGATAGAGTCCGTAGAGGATATTCATCAGCGTCGTCTTGCCCGCGCCGTTTTCGCCGAGCAAGCCGTGAATCTCGCCGCGTTGCAAATCGAACTGGACGTTATCGTTGGCGAGCACGCCGGGAAATTTTTTGGTGATACCGTTCGCTTCTAGGGCAAACGTCATTGTTGCTCTCCGAGAGTGACAAGTGACTGGGGACAGGTGACAAGGGAAATGCAAAGGAGATTTCAACCCTTTCCCCTTCAACTTCCCTTGTCACGCGTCACGTGGACCTTGTTACAGTTTCAAAAAAGGGTACTGCACTTGCGCACAGCACCCTTCATATTTCATACGTCATTGCGAGCGAAGCAATCTCCATGTAACTTGGGGATTGCTTCGTCGGCAAAAACCACCTCCTCGCAATGACAGGTAGATCGCGCTTACGGCTTGTATCCAGTCGTCAACTTGCCGGAGATGAGCGCGTCGGTCGCTTCTTTTACTTTCGCCTTGACATCGGCTGGAACTTTGGCATCCCAGTCGTGATAAGGCGCGAGACCAATGCCGCCATTCTTCAGGTTTGCCGTGAGGATGCCGGCTTTCACCGAGCCGTCCGACACGGTTTTGAGGAAGAGGTACACCGCGGTGTCCACGTTCTTTTGCGCGCTCGTCGCGAGCGCATCTTTCACCTCGGGATAGGTGTTGTATTGATCCACGTCCACCCCGATCGCCGGTAACCCTTTTTCTTTGAACGCGAGCAAACCGCCGTTGCCGGTGTTGCCGCCCACGCCGAACACGACATCGCAGCCTTGCGACAGCATCGATTGTCCGACTTCCTTACCCTTCGCCGGATCGGTGAAGGATGGAATGTACGTGTTCAAGGTCTTGACTGCCGGTTTTATATATTTCGCGCCGTTCTGATACCCGACGACAAAACGAACGACCGGCGGAATTTCCATGCCGGAAACCGAGCAAACCGTGCCGCTCTTGCTCAGTCCACCCGCGACGACGCCGGCGAGAAAGCCGACTTCATCTTCTTGGAACAATAGACTCGTGACGTTTTTCAATTCGACATACGGATCGGGATCGCCAGCTTTCGCCGGAAAATATCCATAGTCCACAATGCCGAACTTGATGCCGGGATATTGCTTTGCTTTTGCCGCGGTCGCATCGCCCATCAAAAAGCCGACGGTGACAATCGCGTCGTACTTTTCAGTCGCGAATTGATCGATGTTCTTTTCGTAATCGGTGGGTTGCTTCGATTCGATAAATTTGGCATCCCAACCAAATTCTTTCGCGGCTTTTTGCGTGCCGTCCCACGCGGACTGATTGAACGATTTATCGTTCACGCCGCCGACATCGGTGACCAGTCCGACTTTTTTCTTTGCCGCCGCCGGCGCGGGCGCTGGCGCACACGCGCCGATAACCAACGCGACCACGACCAACAGCGCGACGATCAACCAAATACGTTTGGACATCTAATCTCCTCCTTGGAAATTTGAACTCGGACCTGAGCAATTCGGAATGCGCTTGATTTTTCCGGATCACCTCCTCGCCAATTCGCTCGGCGCACGTGCATGAAACGTACGGAAGATATGAGAGGCAACCTCACAAAGGCGTTTGCATCCGTATTATAACGCAAATCGTGGCGGACGCAACCGGCATTTTGACGCGTGCTCTATCCTATGCTACATTGCCTCGCGTGATGCAAAATTCACTCTCGAAACTTTTTCCGCGCACTGCGCGCGTCAACGCGGACGACCACCTCGAAATCGGCGGGCGCGATGTCGTCGCGCTCGCGCGCGAGTACGGCACCCCGCTCTATATCTTCGACGAAGAGCATCTCATCATGCGCGCCCGCGAAATTCGCGAGGCGTTCCGCGCGCGCGATCCAAACACGCTCGTTCTCTACGCGACCAAAGCGTACTTTTCGCCCTACGTGGCTCGGCTTTTCCAAGCCGAGGGCTTGGGGCTGGATGTCACTTCAGAAGCCGAGCTCGAAATTGCGCGCCGCGCCGATTTTCCGCGCGATCAGATTTATTTGCACGGCAACAACAAAACGCCGGCAGAAATTCGCACCGCGTTTGCGATGGGCGTTGACCACATCATCGTGGACAATCTGGATGAAGTCGACTTGCTCGCCCGGATCGCGACTGAGATGCACGTTGCGGCGAACGTGCTTCTACGTCTTGCGCCCAACATTGATCCTCACACGCACAAGTATCTAGCCACCGGTGTGGCTGAGTCTAAATTTGGTTTGCCTTTGGCGATCGGCGATGCGTTCCGTGCGGCGGAACTTGTCACTCGTCACTCGCCACTTTTGACTTTGGTTGGCTTGCACCTTCATATCGGCTCGCAAATTTTCGATCCCGATCCGTACCGCGCGGCGATCCGCGCGGCGGCGAATTTTGCGGCGCACGTGCGCGAAAAAATCGGCGTTGAATTGCGCGAGTGGGATCTCGGCGGCGGCTGGGGCGTGGCGTATACCGAAGAGCAAACTACGCTCACCCCGTCACAAGTCGCAAGTCACATCTTCGAGACGCTGGACGAATTACCAATTACCAATTACCAATTACTTTTTGAACCGGGCAGAGCATTGATTGCCCAGAGTGCCGTCGCGTTATATACGGTCGGCGCAGTGAAGGAAATTGCCGGCGTTCGCACGTACATTTCGGTGGACGGCGGAATGGGCGATAATGTTCGCCCCGCGCTGTACGACGCGCGCTATACCGCGCGCGTCGCGAATAAAATGAACGCGCCGCCGGCGCACAGTGTCGCGATTGCCGGACGTTATTGCGAGCAGGGCGATATCTTGATTGAAAATGTCGCGCTGCCGCGCGTCGCCGCCGGCGATTTGATCGTGATGCCGGTTGCCGGCGCGTACCACCTTCCGATGGCGAGCAACTATAATCTCATTCCGCGTCCGGCGGTGCTTGTCGTGCGCGATGGCAAGGCGCGCGTGATTCGCCGGCGCGAGACGGTGGAGGATATGTTGGAGTGTGAAGTTGATACGTAGATTTCAAGAAAAGCGGGGGAGCCGGGGAGCAGAGGCGCAAGGGCGCATTCTCCTCCGCTCCCTTGCGCCCTTGCCCCCTCGCAAAAAAAATCCGCGTCCATCCGTGTTTATCTGCGTCCTAATTTTTGCTATTGTATTCGCCGCGTGCACGCCGATTCCAATTCCAACTTCGGACCAACCCGCGCCCGCGCAAACCCCGCTCGCTAGTCCGCCCACACCCGCGCCGGCATTTGCCGATGGCGGAAAAATTTCAATTGGCATTCTCGAACGCGAGGTGGACGCATTTTTGCAGACCGCGCTCTTTGATTCATTGCTCGCGCCCGATCCAAACACCGGCGCGCTCCAGCCCGCGCTCGCGGACTCGTACGAAATCGCCGGTGATGCGACGACGATTACGTTTCATTTGCGCGGCGATGTGAAATGGCACAATGGCGATCCGTTCACGGCGGAGGATGTGGTCGCGACGATCAATGCATACAGCGCGCCCGATTTTCGCGGCACGCCGGCGGCAGATTTTGGCACGCTGATCAAAGCCACCGCGCTCGACGCGCAAACGGTGCAATTGTCTTTTCGCGAGGGATATTGCCCAGCACTCACCTATATTGGCACGCTGAAAATTTATCCGCGCGCGCTGGTCGCCAATAGCGCACGCGGCGACACGCCGACGCTGGGCACGGGCGCGTTGAAACTGGTCGCGCGCGCGGCGAATCAAATCACGCTCGCCCGCAATCCGGATTATTATCGCGGTAAGCCGCCGATTGAAGAGTGGACGCTGAAGCTCTATCCGGATGCGCGCACGTTGCGCGCCGCGCTCGCGGCGAAACAAGTGGATTTGATTTCCGTCGCGCCCGAGGAATTGAGCGCGGTCAAGAAAATCGCCGGCGTCAAGATTTTTGCCGGTGATTCTTTGGAAGCGGTGCTGCTCTTGTTCAATTTAGAGAATTCAATTCTGAGTGATGTGCGGGTGCGGCAAGCGCTGGCGGCGGCCTTAGATCGAAATGTTCTGCTGAACGATCTCGGCGGCGCGGCGCGCGTGACCGATGCGCTGGCGTTGCCCTCTTATTGGGCGTATCCGCAAGGTTTTGGCGAAACTACATTCGACGCGGAAAAAGCGCGGCAACTTTTCAATCAAGCCGGTTTTCGTGCGAACGGCGATAGCATTTTGCGCCGTGCGAACAAGCCGCTTCAATTGGGATTGGAAACGCTCGGCGACGATCCGACGCTCGAGCCGCTGGCGTTCAGGATTCGCGAAATGCTCGCGGCGCAGGGAGCGCAAATTCAATTGAGTTTGAACGATCGCCCCGGCGTTCTCTCGCACGCATTTCAACATCGCTTTGATTTGCTCTTGCTCGCGCGCAAAATCCCGCTCGATCCGGATCAACGGTGGTATTGGCAGTCGGATCAAAATGCCAAAGGCGATGGATTCAATTTTGGCTCGTACGCGAACGCGCGCGTCGATCAGTTGGGCAAGCAGTTGAATCGCGTCGGCGGGTGCGATGCGCCGGCGCGCGCGGCGTTATTCGGTGAACTTCAGCGGCAGATCAGCGCGGACGCGCCGGCAGCGTTCCTGCTCGCGCCTCAAAAATATGTCGCCGCGCAAGATCGCGTCAGCGGCATCGCGGTGAGCGCGTATGCTGGTGTGTGGGGCAATTTGTGGCAGTGGCGCGTGGCACCGTAGCAAATGCAGGCGAGAATCTGTGAGAGTGTTTTGAAAATCCAAACAGGCGACTCAAGTCGCGGCAACAAAAGCACGAAGACTGCCTTTGCAGTCTGACGCAGAGCGAGCCGACGGAGGTCGGCTTTGTGCAGTCGTTGCAGCGGTTTCTAACCGCGTGTCAATTTCAAAACACTTTCTGATAGGAAGTAAGTATGGCAACTCGCGTAAACAAAAAGTCGTCTATTCCGAAATTCAAATCAGAGGAAGAAGAACGGAGGTTTTGGGCAACTCACGATTCCTCGCGCTATTTTGGGATGATGCGCGAAGTCAAGGGCTTGATTCGCGACGCGCGCCCGAAGAAAAAAGCCATTTCGATCCGCGTGGACGAACCGGCGCTCTCGAAACTTAAAGCCGTTGCCGCCAAGCGAGGATTGGGTTATCAGACTTTGATGAGGCAATGGGTGCTGGAGCGGCTGGACAAAGAAATCGCCGCTTGAAGTCGTGACAAAAAACCGGGGCGTGCCCCGGTTTTTTGTCACGCCATTACGCCCATCCGCGCTTCCACTTCCTCCCGCGTTACTTCGACCAACTCCACATCAAACACCTCCGCAAACCGCGCCGCAACGCGTTCGCGCACCGCGCGCATTTCGACCGGATGCTTTAGCACCCACGCCATCGAGGTGACGGCTTTATCGGAAATTCCGCACGGAACGATGAGATTGAAATGTTCGAGGTTCGGATCAACGTTGAGCGCAAAGCCGTGATACGTGATCCACTGTTCGATACGCGCGCCAATCTGCGCGATCTTCGCCTCACCTACCCAGACTCCGACTAGTTTTTCAATTCGCGTGCCTTCAATTCCAAAATCTGCGAGCGCGCGAATCAGCACTTCTTCCATCGAGCGGACGAACCAGCCCACGTCGCGACGAAAATTTTGCAAATCGAGAATCGGATAACCGACGAGTTGCTGCGGACCGTGATACGTTACATCGCCGCCGCGTTCGACGCGAAATATCTCGATGCCTTGCCGTTTGAGAAATTCCGGCGACGCGAGAATATTTTCGTCGTGCGCGTTGCGTCCCAGCGTAAAAACCGGCGGATGCTCGAGCAAAAGCAAAACATCGTTCAGCGCGCCGCGCTTGCGCGCCGCGACGATGCGATGCTGAAGGTCAAGCGCGTCGCGGTAGGGGACGAGGGCGAGGTTGAGGAGCCAAATCGTATTACCCATTTTCGATTGCCAATTTTCGATTTTCGATTGAAATGCCGCGCGGTCAACAGTTCAGAAATCGCAAATCGAAAATCAAAAATCGAAAATTCACAGTGGCTGACGCCCGGAGAAACCGGATTCCAAATCGTGCCAGTATTCAATCCGCGACTCGCCGCGTTTCCAACACAAATAGACGATTTGCCCTTCGCGGTCGTGCGGAAAATCCACGAGACCGGAATCAAGGTCTTTGAGTTCGCAGCCCCATTCTTGAAACGTGCTCGTGCACGCGTTCAAGCGTTGCATTAGCAGCACGTACTCGCTCGCTTTTTTGCTGCCACCGTTACCGTCTGCCGCGGTCAAAACGGCTTCGATCGAGGGTCCGATGGCGAGCAGTTCATTGCGAACGTGCGCCATCTCTTCCAAGAGTTTTTCCAATTCCGGAACGAGTGCGTTGGCTTGATCGAGAGTGAAGGTCTTCATAGGAGTATGTGGGTATGAAAGTATGTGAGTATGGAGGTGAACTGACTTTGACCCACATCCACACAACCTCACGACAACTTTCTCAGTTCCGCGAACAGTTCCGCGTTGTCCAGCGACGCGCCCGGCTCGAATTTTTTGATCCAGCGCAGGATGCCGGCTTTATCCACGATAAAAATCGCGCGATCCGGGCGGCCCGATTTTTCGTTGAACACGCCGTACTTGCGCGACATATCGCCGTGGGGCCAGAAATCCGCGACGAGCGGGTAAGAGATTCCGCCGAGCGCTTTGCCCCACGCGGCTTTTGCCGCCACCGCATCACAGCTGATAGCCAGAACTTGGCTATGCGTTCCTTCGAATTCGGCGCGTTGCGCTTCGTACGAAGGAATCTGGCGGTCTCAAGTCGCCGTAAAGGCGAATGGATGAAACGCCAGCACGACATTCTGTTTGCCGCGATAATCGGCAAGCTTCACTTCGACGCGCTGGGCTTCCGGTTTAGTGATCACGCCCGGCAAAGTAAAATCCGGCGCGACATCGCCGACTTTCAACTCAGTGCTTGACATTCTACCTCCACAGAAAGAATTTTCGATTTTCGATTTATGGTTTTCATCTAGCGAAGTCAGGAATCGAAAATTGGAAATCGAAAATCAGAAATCGATTCCCTTTTGCGCCAAAATTCCTTTTTGGTACGGATGCTTGATCTCGCGCATCTCGGTCACCAAATCCGCGCGCGCGATCAATTCCGCCGGCGCGCCGCGCCCGGTCAGCACGAGGTTGAAATCCGCCGGCTTGGCGTCGATGAATTCCATCAGCGCCGCGAGCGGAAGCAAGCCGGTCGCGAGCGCGTTATTCACTTCGTCCAGAATCAGCAAATCGTACGCGCCGCTTTGCATCTTTTCGCGCGCAAACTCGAGCGCGGCGTGCGCGGCGGCGCGATGTTCGCCCTCAGTGAACTGGTCGTCAATGATTTTGTAAAAGCCCTTGCCCATCGGCACAATCTCGAAATCCGGCGCAAGCCGCTTGGCGGTATCGAGTTCCGCGTAATGCCACGTGCCTTTCATGAATTGCACCATCAAGACGCGCCAGCCGCGCCCAATCGCGCGGAATGCCATTCCGAGCGCGGCTGTTGTTTTGCCTTTGCCGTCGCCGGTGTAAACGATGATCATGCCGCGCTTGCTTTTTTCTTTCATCTACTTTGGGTCACAGACGCTTGGGCGCAGAGTTCACAGGGGAACACGAATCTCTGTTTACTGATCACGGATCACCGCGTCTTGCTAACTTGATTCTATCAACAACAATATGCCTTGTCAAAAATCCTGATTCGGGTATAATCAAAACGCACTTTTCTTTCGTTCACATGGCGTTCGTCCCCTCTCCGACCTCGAGGTTGAGGAGCAAGCATTGGCTGATACTGCGCAAACTGTTCCGCCGGTCCAACCGAATTCGCCCGCGCGCGCCCGCGCAAAATCGTGGCGCCGGACCGATTGGTTCGCCTATATTTATCTCGCGCCGGCGCTGATCATCCTGACGATCTTTCATATTATCCCGGTGATTTACGCGCTGTGGATCAGCATGCAATTTGGCACAGTCCGCAATTTTCGCCTTGCCTGCGCCGACGCCGATGCCATCGCGAAAATCCCGGAAGCGTTTGGAATTCTCCGCAATTTTTTGGCTTGTTTCGACAACTATAACCGCGCCCTGAACGCGCCCGAATTTTGGGACGCGATGAAAACGACCCTCTTTTATGTTCTGGGCACGGTGCCGCCTACGATCTTCCTTGGCATCGTCGTGGCGTATCTGCTCTTTCAGAAAATCCGCGGGCGCGGAGTTTATCGCACGATTTATTTCATGCCGCACGTGATCTCCACGGTCGCGTCGGCAATTGTCTGGGCATGGGTCTTTGATCCGCGCAATGGCTTGGCAAATCATTTTATGCAATTCATCGGTTTGCCGGTGCAGCAATGGCTCGTCGAGCCGGATGGCGTGTTCAAGTTGATGGGCGAGTCGCTCAAGATCGAGGTTCCCGAATGGGCGGAAGGTCCCAGTCTCGCGCTCGTTTCCATCATGATCTTCTCCTTCTGGCAGTCGCTGGGGTTTGATGTGATCATCTTCCTCGCCGGTCTCACCAATATCAACGCGGAATTGTACGAAGCCGGGAGAATTGACGGAGCGAACGGCGCGCAACTCTTTCGCCACATCACGCTTCCCCTCCTCGCGCCGACGCTCTTTTTTGTCCTCGTCATTTCCGTCATTGGCTCGTTCCAGGCATTCAATCACATCTTTGCGATGAACCGCATGGTCGCGCAACCGCTCGGAGGTCCGATCGGCGCGACGCGTACGGTCAGCGTCCTGATGTTCAACACGCTCTACGCGCAACAACGCGCCGGCTATGCAACCGCCATCGCGGTGTTGCTGTCACTGGTCATTCTCGCGTTGACCCTGATTCAGTTCAAATATCTCGGACGCCGCGGCGAAGGAGCATAGGATGGCAACACAAAATCCGTGGAGAATCAATCGCGATCGCGCTCGCAGTTGGCTCGTCTCGGGCGGAATTCACGCGATTTTGATCGCGGGCGCGGTGTTCATGCTCTTTCCATTTCTCTGGATGATTTTGGGATCGCTCAAGACTTATAACGAGGCGACGACCGCCGGCTTTTTCCCGCGCGAATGGCATTTTGAGAATTATCCGGAAGCGATTGTCGTGATGAACTTTTCCAAGCAGTGCGCCTACGACGCCGGCAACCCGCTCGACATTTTCGACAAATGCCTGCTGTTGCGCTATTTTGCCAACACGATCTTCATCGGCATGGTGGCGGTGTTGGGAGTCCTGACGACCGGCGTGCTTGCGGCGTACGCCTTTGCGCGGCTGAATTTTCCGGGGCGCGATCTGGTGTTCATCATTCTCTTGGCGACGCTGATGATTCCGGGCGAATTGACCCTCATCCCCAATTTTGTATTGATGGTTCAGTTTCCGACTCCCGAATCGGTGATTGCGACGGCATTCAAATTGGACCCGGATGCCCAGATCAAGAATTGGATCGATACTTATTGGGCGCTGACCATTCCGTGGATAGCCACAGTCTTTAGCATCTTTCTCTTTCGTCAATTCTTCAAGACGATCCCCAACGAGTTGTTCGACGCGGCAGTCATGGACGGCGCGACGCACCTGCGCTTTTTGTGGAGCGTGGTTCTGCCGCTTTCCAAACCGGCGCTCATCACCAGTGCGCTGTTGACTTTTCTGGGATCGTGGAACGCGCTCATTTGGCCCCTGCTCGTCACCAATTCGCCGCAAATGCGCCCGATTCAAGTGGGCTTGGCGCAGTTCATCACCGAAGCCGGCACCCAAGTCCAACTCCTCATGGCTGGCGCAACGATGACGATTATCCCGATCATGATCATGTATTTGATTTTGCAGAAATGGTTTGTGGAAGGCATCGCGTCGGTGGGGATCAGAGGGTAGGGATTGGAGACTGAAAGTCCCTTTGGGATTTGAAAATGGAGATTGGAGGTGACCGGCAGCAGGATAATCTATTCGGCGAATCGGGTTTGAATAGTACATTGAACGGATAAAAAGTGGCTTGGGTTTTCTCGTCACTTGCCACTCGTCACTCGTCACTTTCAAGAGGAGAAGAAAATGAAAAAGTTGTTTGTGTTTATCACGATGATTGCCCTAATCGCTCTCGCGGCGTGCGCGCCGGCACCGACGCCCGCGCCAACTGCCGCGCCACCGACTGCCGCGCCTGCGGCAACTGTTGCCCCGACGCAAGCGCCCGCGGCGACGCAACCGCCGGCAACCGCCGTGCCGGCGGCAACGCTACCACCTGTGGCAACCGCCGCGCCCAAGCCCGCGGGACCTACCAATACTCCCGCGCCCACGGCGACGACGGTTCCGCCGGGCGTCACCGCCGCGCCCGGCGCGTTGCGCGTCCAGTTCTGGCACTATTTGACCGGCGCCAGCCAGGTGGTTGCTGTGCAGAGAGCCGTGGATAAATTCAATGCGGCGAATCCGCAGTACTATATCGTGCCGGTCGTCGGCGGCAATATCTCGCAGTTGAATCAAAAGATGATGGCGGCGATTCAAGCGAACGCCGTTCCGGATATGGTCATGGGCAATCCCGGCGAGCTCGGGCAATATGATGATGCCGGAGTGATGGTTGACATGACTTCGTACATTAACGGCGCGGATGGTTTGAACGCGGCGCAACTCGCCGAGATCAACCAATCATTGTACTTGGACAAATTTGGAAACAAGATTCTCGGTTTGTCCTTTGGTCGCTCCGCGCAGTTGATGTACTACAACGTCGATATGCTTGCCGCCGCTGGCTTTACCAAAGCGCCGGAGACATGGGACGACTTTGACAAAGTCTGCGCGGCAGTGACAAAGGGTGACGTTGCCTGTTACGCGTTCGTGCCGAGCGCGTCCACCTTCGCGTCGTGGGTTTGGAGTTGGGGTGGAACCTACTCGAGCGCGGATGAAAAGAAAGCCACCTTCGACGATGCGGCGGGAGTTGCTACGCTCAAGTGGCTGAAGAACTTGGCAGATAAGAAATACGGCTATGCGCCTTCCGCCAGCTTTGGCGACCAGACCGACTTTGGCAATGGCAAAGTCGCTTTCACTTATGGCTCGAGCGCGGGTCTGCCGTTTTATTACACCGCGGTCAAGGGAAGCGCCAAGCCGTTCAAGTGGGATGTTGCACCGATGCCGCGCGGACCGAATGGCAAGAACAATGTTGACCTCTTTGGTCCCAGTGTCGGCATCGTCAAATCCAACGCGGAGAAGCAAAGAGCCGCGTGGTTGTTCCTCAAGTACATGCTGACCAAGGATCAAGAACTGGATTGGGCGGCGACGACCTCGTATTTCCCAGCCCCCAAATCCTCGATTGATGCGATCCTGGCGTTGAATGAAACGCAAGCCGGCGCACTAAACAAGGATTTTCCGAATATCCTGCCGCAATACAAGACCGCGGTCGGCTTTACTTCGACGCTCGGGATGCGCGAACCGAACTCCGCCGCATGGCAAGGCGCGCGCGGGATCATCGCGAACATGTTGACGGCAGTCTTTACCGGCAAATCGGGCGCGGACTTTAAAGAGACCGATCCTGAAAAAGCCGCGAAAGAAGGCGTCGAACGCGTCAACAAAGCCCTCTCGGAGTACGGCAAGTAGTCACGAAATCGCGAAAGAGCGCGAAAGGCGCGAAAACGTTGGCGGGTTGGATTGCTCCAGCCCGCCAATCTGCTACTTGAACCCATGATGCAAAATAGAAAAAACACAATCGGGACGAAAAACGCGGAAATGACGGATTTCCTCCATCCGCGTTCGTCCGCCCCTTCGACTTCGCTCAGGGCATGGTTCGTCCGCGTCCTAACGCTTTTCCTTCTCGCCGCCTGCGCGCCCACACCTACACCAACGCCCACGCCGATTCAACCCATGCGCGCGCCTCAACCCACCGCCGCGCCATCGCCGACCCGCGCGCGCATCGAATTGCAACTCTGGCACGCGCTGGGCACTGCCGATCAAAATACGCTCGACGCGCTGGCGCAAAAATTCAACGCGACGCATCCGGAAATTTTCATCACCGCGACGAATGCCGGCTCCTATAGCGATTTGCTAAAACGCGTGCCGCTTGCATCAACATTCAACCCGCCGCCCGATCTTGCGCTCTTGCAGCCCGCCGACATTGCCGCGCAACTCAAAACCGACGCGTTCATCCCACTCGACGATTTGCTCAACGACGCCGACATCGGACTGCGGACACCGGACTATGCCGACATCTCTCCGGCATTCCTTGACCGCTATCCGCAACACGGCAATCGCGTTTACTCGCTCGCGTTCGCGCGGCAAATGCAAGTGATGTATTACAATGCGGACTTGCTCAAGAGCGGCGGGATCGCCAAGCCGCCGGAAACGTGGGACGATTTCACCAAAACCTGCGCGGCAATCGCCAAGCCGCCGGATGTTTTTTGCTGGCTCACCGACATCAACGCCTTTGATTTCGCGGCGCAAGTGTACGCGCGCGGCGGCGAACTCGTCAGCGCGGACGGCAAGACTGTTGCATTCAACGGCAAGACCGCGCTCGACGCGCTCAACTTGCTCAAAGATCATTTGACCAAGGGCTATGCGGTTCCAAGCAAAATCGCGTTTCAAGAGCCGCGCGATTTTGCCAAAGGCAAACTCGCGTTTGCGTTTGATACGGCCGCGGGCTTGCTGCTGTACGAGCGCACGCTGAAAAGCGCGGACAAGCCGATCAATTGGGGCATCGCGCTCTACCCGCGCGCGAATGCGAATACGAACCGCGTTGCGCTCGTGTATGGAGAAGCGTTTGCGATTTTCAAATCGTCGCCGGAGAAAGCGCGCGCCGCGTTTGCGTTCGTCAAGTGGCTGATGGACGCGCCGCAAAGCGCGGAGTGGGCGAAGGCAACCGGCGCGTTGCCGGCGCGTGAATCATCGCGCAATTTGCTCGCGGATTATTTCGCCGCGCACCCGGCGTACGCGTCCGCGTTCGATCAGTTGAAATTCGCGCGCGCCGAGCCGAATGTCGCGGCGTGGAGTTCAATTCGCGTGATGCTCGCGGACGCGATTAGCGCAGCATTGAGCGGAAAAATTACGCCGGCGGATGCGCTGAAGGAGGCGGAGCGGAAAGCGAATAGCGTTCTCGCTGAAAAGTAGTTGCCGCGCGTGGTCTATTACTGTATAATGGTTTCACAATGGACGAAAATTTCAAGTATCCATTTCCCGGAATGGATCCATATCTCGAAGCGCCAGATATTTGGCCGGATTTCCACGACGCGCTTGCCGCTCAGATCCGAGCCGAATTGAACGCGCGCTTGCCGCAACCCTATTACGCGCGGTTGCAGATGCGTCCCGAGATGGGGGTCGTGCTGGAAGCCGGCACATTACATTCGATCGTGCCGGATGTCGTCGTGGTGCGTCAGCCGTTCGCTTCTTCGGCACGGGCTGAAACGGGTGTGGCGGTGCTTGAGCAACCCCGCGACGCAATCGCGCAAGGAATTGAAATGCGTGTCCACACGGATCCGCTCCAGCATCGCTTTGTCGAAATCCGCGACGCGGTGCGCGGGCACAAACTGATCACGCTGATTGAACTCGTCAGCCCCTCCAACAAACGCCCCGGACCCGACCGCCGCGCGTACGAGACCAAGCAACGCGAGGTGTTGGAGAGCGACGCCAATCTAATTGAACTCGATTTCTTACGCGGTGGCACGCGCTTGTTGCCCTATCCCGATCTCACGGCGGCGGTGGACAACTTGGGATGCGATTATCTCATTTTGCTGAATCGGAACGCGTTGCGTCAGGATACGTGGATGGATTACACGCTGTACCCGGTAGATTTGCGTGAGCTGCTGCCCTGCATCCCCGTGCCTCTCGCCGGCCAAGACCCGGATGTGCCGCTCGACCTGCAAATCGCCG